>DASQYE010000578.1:0-2152 GCA_035639355.1 Pyrinomonadaceae bacterium | reverse complement strand
GTGATCTGTATGATCTTGGCGAGGTTCGGCACTTCGCGCACGGCGGAGACGATTCCGTCGGCGATAGACCCTTCCATCCTCAGAGGATTTCCGATGACGAATATCTTTTCACCCTCTTCCGGCACGGAGCTGGAGATTTCGAGCGAGCGAGCGCGCTCGGGCGGCATACGGATGCTGAGGATGACAAGGTCGCCTTCGAGGTCTACGTCCAGCAGGCCCTCGACCTGGAAGGTCTTTCCCTTGCCGTCGAAGGTCCTGATCTCTGCGTGATGCGCGCCCTCTATGACGTGCAGGTTGGTGACGACCTGTCCGGGACGGATGAAGAAACCGCTGCCGGTGGTCGTCGTGTTGCCTTTGGCGTCATAGGCCAGGACGGAAACGACCGCTGGCTTGACGCGGCGGATCAGTTCGGGAAGCGTGGCGTCGGCCGCCGCTACGCTCTTGGCGAACAGGATAAGCGAAACGAGGGCGAGCAACAGGGGGAAGTTGCGTCTCATAACTAAAGTCCATTTCAATTGCGGGCGCAACCGGCTGGGCGTGCCCGGCAAAGGGGGGGTTCAGTATCAGCCCTTTTGGGAGGTTCTGGGAACCAGGCGCGAGGTGCGCTCGAACGACGATTGTGAGCCGGGAAGACTTATGGCCCGCTTCCGACTTAGCTGTCGGATGCGCCGGTTCTTCGACGGGAGTGGCGGCCTGGATTTCCAGGCCACCGAATTACCGGCTAAGGCTGACTATACCACATTAGCGAGCGGCGAAATCAACACTATTTGGGATGGGACGGCCCTATTTGTAAAATCCGCTCGCCGAGAGCCGGACGCCTTCCGACGGAAAAAGGCCGCCCCGTAAGGGCAGCCTCTTTCGTTCGTCGTCGTCGCTGGCGCTCACAATCGATCAAACGCAAGCGCTGCTGGTGCTACTGCGCCAGAACTTCGGTCTCGTTATTTAATGATCGTTCCGACGATCGTGCCTGTAGGCGTCGAGAACTCGCTCTCCATCGTTATCAGAAGACCGAAGTCTTGCAACGCCGTTTCCGTCTGAATCTGCGCCTCGTTGCGCTGGCCCGTATTTACTATCTGGCCCAGACGCACGTACTTGTTGTCGGGCGAGACGGCCCACAGGGCGTAGACCTGGCCTGCGGGCGCATCCTTCAATTCATGGAAGCGCATTTTGATGGTGGTCGGCCCGTCCTTCCGGGGCTCGATGTAGACGTTGGCGCGCGAGCCCGTCATCGCACCCGAAAGGTTGATCTTCATCTCGGTGTCGGTTCCGCGACGGAAGCCTGGGATGCCTAGAAGCGGCGCGCTGTAAGCGGGCGCTGTGTTGGCAGTTGTCGTTGCGGCTACTCGCTCGCCGACCGCCGCCCCGTCCCTCTCTCCGCTGCTTGCCAGCGGCACGACCGCTAAACCCTGCGGCACGGCGCTGCGCAGCAACACGTTCGTGGTCGGCGCGTAGGTCGTCAGATTCGCATCCGGCGACAGCACGAGCATGAATTTGTCTAGCGGCGCGGTGCTGGTTGCGCTGAACGTGCCGACGCCGTTATTGACCGTCACGGGCCCGAGCAGGGTGGTGTGTCCAAGCGGATCGACCGCGTAGAGGTTCAACCCGTTCACGTCCGTGTTCAGACCGGCCAGGTCAACGTTGATCGTCGTGCCGTTAGCCATGCGCATGATCTTGGCCGTACCCTTAGCGCCTGGAATGGTTGTGCTCGGTGTCAGGTTGACGATGACTTCTTTGCCCACAGGATACTCGACGACAGTCCATGAGCCGTCCGGGTTCTGCGTAGTTTGAGTGACGGTCGTGCCCGCCGCCGTGGTCGTCGTGGTCGTCTGCGTCTCCTGTGCGAGAGCCATGGCGGCTGTCGTAAGGGAGAGCAGGACTGCTCCCGCGATGCTCACTAAACGTTTGCTCATCAGTTTTATCTCCTCCTGAAATATAAGTTTTGTCGGTGGGGGAGAGTTGCAGTATGATCCATCGGCAAGAGAGCGCAATGATTATGCCACTCGCCTTCGAGGCGCGTAAGTTTACTCGTGTGGAGAGTTAAGGTTGCCGCAGGCGAGCGGGCCGCCGGGCTGGCGGAGCATTATGATACATCACAGTGTACGGCATCTTGTCGCCTCTCATAGTCCGTAGTGAAACGTGCTAAAAGCAGTGT
>DASQYE010000577.1:0-5465 GCA_035639355.1 Pyrinomonadaceae bacterium | reverse complement strand
ACGAAGACCGTCAGAGGATTACCGCTGCGCATCTGGCCTATGCCCGCCACCTGCCAGCCGTCCAGAATCTTTCCGGCCGCTCCCCTCATACCCTTGGCGAACGGTACCTCCCAGATAAAGTTGAAGACCAGATTGTGCTTGGCGTGATAATCGGCCAGGCCCTTGTTGTACTCAAGGCCGAAGGGCTCCGGGAAAGCTGAGGTCGTCCCGTTGGTCGCGTCGGAAAAGAAGGTCGAGGCCTGCGTCGTGTCGATGTTGCGTGAGAGAGTATAGGACGATTGGAAGTTAAAACCATGACTCCAGCGCTTTCTCAGCTCAAAGATCAGCGCGTTGTACCAGGAATTGCCGTCGCTGCTTTTCAGCTCTATGGTCGTGAAGGCGGTGTTGGGCCTCGGCTGTCCCGGCGGGTAAAAGACAGTGCCGTCGGCCAGTAGCTGCGGCGTAGGCACGTTGACATCGTTGCTTCTGAGCAGGTGCACGCCGCGCGAGCCCGCGTAGCCCAAGGTTAGAACCGTGTCGAACCAAAGCTCGCGCTGGACGTTCAGATTCCACACGTGCACATACGGATTATCCAGATCGAATTGCACGGGGCGCACCGAGATCGAGCCCACGAACGAAGGGACTGGAAACGTCGGATTGTTGATGACGGGACGCGGCGTCGCCGGTGGGTTCGTGACCGTGACGATCAAGTTCTGCTGGTTGTTCGTGTTGAAGTAGATGCCGTAGCCGCCGCGCACGGAGGTTAACCCATCGCCGAACACATCCCACGCGAACCCGACGCGCGGCGAGATGTTTTTGAACGTCGGATTACGGTAGAGCGGGCCAACGGTCGGCGCGCGGTCGAGCAGATTGGGAAGCGATGAATCGTACCCGTTCGTATCTTGGGGCAGCGTCGCAAACTCGTAGCGCACGCCCAAGTTTAGGCTCAGACGCGCGCTCGCCCTGTAAGTATCCTGCACGTAAAAACCGAAGAGGGTAAAGCGCCAGTGACGATCAAACGCTCCATCGGGCGTCAGTCCAATAAAACGTTGCGGGCGATTCAGGAGGAAATCTCGCAGGCCCGGAAAGGTAAAGATGCCGAGGCTGAACGTCGGATTGTACATGTTATCGCGGTAATGCTCGGCGAGCGCCCCGGCTTTCAGCAGATGACGACCATGGCTATGGATTATGCCGTACTCGAAGCTGTAAACATTCTGCGTGAGCCGCAGGTTGGCCGAAGACTGAGGGCCGAAACGCGGAATGCCGCCGATGTCTATGTCGCCCACCAGGTCGCGTCCGGGCACGAAGGGCCGCAGGCTATCGGGGACGTTCGCTTCCACGTCCTGGCCTATGCGCGTGCGGCTGAAACCGATGCGGAATGTGTTGAGCGTGCTGGGCGTCAGCACCTGTCTATACTCGCCCGTGAAGAACTGGTTGCGCGAAAGAAACGAGCGCGGAAACTGCGGAAAGTCTGTCGGCAGTATTTGGTCTGCGTCGTCAAACGTGTATCGCGCGAAGAACTGTTCGCTCTCGCTGCGGTTATAGTCGAGGCGGAACTGTGTGAAATTCTGGTTGAGCTGCTGGTTAAAGCCGAAACTGTACTGGGCCAACCCGCCGCCCAGGTCGGGGCCGTTCGGCAGCGGGAATGCGTCCAGGTAAGGGCGGACGACGGGGCTGACCGTCACCTGCCCGCTCGGAAGCAGTCCGAGACGCGCTCTCAGGTCGGGCACGACCGTCGAGATGGTGCGCCCCAGATTTTCTCTTAAACCTTCATAGCCGAAAAAGAAGAAGAAACGGTCGCGGCGGATAGGCCCGCCGAAGCTCGCGCCGAATTGATTGCGCTTGAACTCCGGCTTTCGTGCCTGATCGAAAAAGTTGCGTGCGTCCAGATTGTCGTTGCGATGAAAATAGTAGAGGCTTCCACGGTAATCGTTCGTCCCCGACTTGCTGACGATATTGACCTGCCCGCCGGAGTTGCGGCCGTACTCCGCGCTGTAAGCATTGGTCTCGACGCGGAATTCGCGTATGGTTTCGAGCCCGAGGGCCGTGCCCGCTGCGCTTCCCGCCGGCCCGTTGGTGAAATCATTCTGCGTCGTGCCGTCGAGCAGGTACACGTTTGATCGAGGGTCCTGGCCGTTGATGCTCATGCCGAGGCCGTGGGCCACTGCCGAACCTCCGTCGCGGTGCGGGAAGGGAATCACGCCGGGCTGAAGAATGGCAAGGTCAGTATAGTTGCGGCCGTTGAGCGGGAGTTCCTTGATCGCTCTTTCGTTGACCAGGTAACTAAGCTCTTGAGTCTGCGTATTGACGAGAGCTTCTCCGCCCGTGACCTCGACCTCTGCCGAAACGGTCGCCACCACCATCGTCAAGTCGATCGAGAGAGTTTCGCCGACGGTCAGGTTTACACCCCTGTGAATCAACCGCTGAAAACCGGAACGCTCTGCCGCGATCTCATAATCGCCCAGCGGTAATCCCGGAAACACGAAGCGCCCGTCGTCCGTACTCACAGTTGTCCGCGTGAGCCCCGTTTCGATGTGTCGCGCAGTGACCTGCGCGCCGGCGACTGTCGCGCCGTTCGTGTCCCTGATCTCTCCCGTGATCGTGCTGGTAGTGGTTTGCGCCGGCGCGGCCGAGGCGAAACAGAGCGCGAAAAGTGCCAGGGCGATCGCCCGGAGAAATGAATGGTATAAATTTTGTGAAGAGTACATGATGATCTTGATTGCTCCAAAAAGTTTGAACCGGTGCGGGCCTTACAGTTACCAATACTGCGCATTCTAGCAATTAGTTTCAGGCTTTTATACAAGCCGCCGCAGGACTTTTACAAAGGGTTGACATGTGGCGCGCTTCTTTTACAGTTTTTTACAACACTTCCCGTGCGCGGCTGTCATAATGCGAAGACTGAGATCGGAAGACAGCTTCACGCGCGGACACTCTTGTCGGTTAAGGAGAATTCATCTTGAAGTCGAACGCTCCCCTTCTTCTCATCCTGCTCGTCTTAGTATTGGCATCCACGGCCGCTGCGCAGACTGATCGCGCCACGGTTCGCGGCCGCGTGAGCAACGTAAACGGCAGCGAGGTTGCCGGGGCAGAGATCAGGCTCGTCCACACTGGGACGAATGAGACGCGCCGGATAGCTGCGGGCGCGGACGGCGAATTTATCATCTCGCAATTGCCGCCCGGAACGTACCGCCTTGAGATCGAATCCACGGGCTACGGAAAATACACCAGGGAGTTCGAGCTACAGGTTAACCAGACGCAAAGAGTCGATGTCGCGCTCGAAGTCGGCCCGCTTCCAGTCGAGGTCGTCAATGTCACGGACGCTCTTCCTCCCGTCCAGAAGGATACGGCCGCCGTCGGCACTGTGATCGAGAATCGGCAGGTCACTGGGCTGCCGCTCGACGGACGAAACTTTTTTGAATTGAGCCTGCTGGTTCCGGGCGCTGTTCCGGCCGCGCCGGGCTCGGCCGGGTCGGTTCGCGGCGACTTCGCTTTCAGCGTCAACGGGGCGCGCGAAGACGGCAATAATTTCCTGCTCGACGGCGTTTACAACGTAGACCCTAAGCTCAACACCTTCGGCGTGCGCCCGTCGGTTGACGCCATACGCGAGTTCGAGATGCTGACGAGCACATACGACGCATCGTTCGGCCGCAACCCCGGCGCACAGGTCAACGTCGTGCTCAAGTCGGGCTCGAACCAGCTGCACGGCAGCATCTACGAGTTTTTCCGCAACGGCGCTCTCGATGCGCGAAACTATTTCGCGCCGAGCGACCAGCCGGCCCCGCAGTACCAGCGTAACCAGTTCGGATTTTCGCTCGGCGGGCCCGTGCGCCGTGACCGCACTTTCTTCTTCGTAGACTACGAAGGCACGCGCGCGCGCGAAGGCATTACGCGCGTGACCAACGTTCCCACACTGGCCGAGAGGGGCGGCGATTTCTCGCAGAGTAATCTAGCCGCTCCGGTCGATCCGCTGACGGGGCAGCCCTTTCCCGGCGGTGTTATCCCGAGCGAGCGCATCAACGCGATTGGCCGCGCGATTGCGAGCCTTTACCCGCAGCCCAATCGCTCCGCCCCGTTTCAAAACTTCGTCTCCTCGCCCGCGCAGCGCGACCGCAACGATACTTTCGACGTGCGTCTGGACCACGCGCTCAGCGATAGCTCCAACCTGACGTTCCGGTACAGCTTCGGCGACCGCGATCTATTCGAGCCCTTTACGGGGGCGACGTTTTCACTGATACCGGGCTACGGCGCAACCATCCCGCGCCGCAGCCAGAACATAATGCTCGGCGAAACGCATATCTTCACGCCCGCGTTTATCAACGACGTGCGTTTCGCTTTCAATCGTGTGGCGCTCGGCGTCATTCAGGAGAACGCCGGGACGAGCATCAATCGGAGGGTCGGTCTGCCGGAGCTTTCGAGCAATCCCAGGGATTTCGGCTTGAGCTTGATAAGCCTGACGGGATTCTCTCCGCTCGGGCACGAGGGCAACAATCCGCAGAACAGCGTCACCAACACGTTCCAGGTTTTAGACACCGCGACCTACGCGCGCGGCCGCCATCTATTCAAATTCGGTCTGGACTTTCGCTTCCTGCAACAGAACGCCTTTCGTGACGTTCAATCGCGCGGCTTTCTGACCTTCTCTTCGAGCGCCGGACTGACGGGCAACGCCCTGGCCGACCTCCTTCTAGGCGCTCCGTTCATCACGGGCGGCGCGCGGCTGGACAATGCGCAGCACCTTCGCACGAACAGCTACAATCTCTTCGTCAACGATGGTTTTCGCATTACGCCGCGTCTTACTTTGAACGCGGGCCTGCGTTACGAATACAACTCGCCGTCGGTTGACACCGAAGATCGCGCCAACATCTACGATCCGGTTACGCAATCGCTCGTCGCCGTGGGAACGGGTGGTGTGCCGCGAAGCGGTTACGCGCCCGACAGAAACAACTTCGCGCCCCGCGTCGGCCTGGCGTGGACGCTCGGCCAGGAAGGGCGTACCGTCGTGCGCGCCGGTTACGGCGTCTATTACGACCAGTCGGCGCTCGCTCCCGGCGAGGCGCTCTACTTCAACGCGCCCTACTTCGATTTCAATCTATACTTTTCCCTGCCGGGTCTGCCTTTGAGCTTGAACGATCCGTTTCCGCGCTTCTTTCCATTCCCGCTGCCGGATTCGGCGCTGGCGATCCAGCGAGACCTGCGCACGGCCTACATGCAGCACTGGAGCTTCGGGCTACAGCAGGAGTTGGGCGGAAGCCGCGTGCTCGAAGTGAACTATGTCGGGTCGAAGGGAACGAAGCTTTTGGCGGGGCGCGACATCAACCAGGGACAGCCGACGACGCTTCCTTTCGTCATACGCCCCGTCGCGCGGTTCGACGATATAAACATCCTGGAATCTCGCGCCAACTCCAACTACAACAGCCTTCAGGTGAGATTTCAACAGCGCCTCGACTTCGGCCTCTCGATGCTTGCCTCCTACACCTGGTCTAAATCCA
>DASQYE010000576.1:0-2043 GCA_035639355.1 Pyrinomonadaceae bacterium | reverse complement strand
GCGAGCGACGACGGAGGAGGAGAAGATATTGACGGCGGAACAGCAAGCGGCCGACGGCACAGAGTTGCCAGCCCTGGCGCGCCGGGCAGTCGAAGCCTTCGTGCGCGACGGCCTGTTGATCGAAGCTCCCGACGGGCTGTTCGAGCAGCGCGCCGCCTGCTTCGTCTCCATTAAGACCGCTGATGGAGAGCTGCGCGGCTGTATCGGCACGATCGAACCCGTCAAGCAGACCCTCGCCCAGGAGTTGATCGCAAATGCCATCCATGCAGCCACCCGCGACCCGCGTTTTGCACCCGTCGAGGCCGTTGAGCTGCCGGGCCTGCGCTATTCCGTCGATGTGCTATCGACGCCCGAGCCCGCAGCCTTTGAAGAGCTTGATCCGGCGATTTACGGAGTGATCGTAGAGGATGAGGCGGGCCTGCGGCGTGGGCTGCTTTTACCAGACCTCAAGGGCGTCAAGACGGCCCGCCATCAAGTAGAGATCGCCGCCCGTAAGGCGGGCATCGCGCCCGGCACTCCACTTAAACTTTCTCGTTTCCGCGTCGAGCGCTTCCGCGAATCGACGCCGTCTAACTAAACGTCAGAGCAGAAGGAGCAGACTAATGACAGAAAATACAAAATCCACTTCGGACGAGAGCGCAGCCGAGCCCGATCTGAGACCCGGTACAGCCAAGAATGCGACGGAAGAAGTATTGAAGGATGATCGGGCGCAGGACTACGGCGAGTCGGGTCAATTCGCGCCCGGCGGTATGTATAACCAACATAATGTCATCCAGTCGGATCGAATTGATTTGGATGAATACACGGCGACGCGGCCGAAGGAGGAGAAAAAGTAGTCGGAATCGTCCGAGGGTTAATCCAAGCGTACAAAAAAATTCCGCTGCATACGCGAGAGTATGCAGCGGTAATATCCACAGGAGGAAAAGGAATTACATTTTAAACAAGGAAGCGCGGTGTGTCAAATAGTCTCGCCCGGCGACGCTTGAAGCGCTTCCCGCTTATCAGACAATTAAACGTCCAGATTCTTCACATCCAGCGCATTGTCTTCTATAAAACGGCGGCGCGGCTCGACGGCGTCGCCCATCAGCACCGTGAAAATCCCGTCTGTCTCCACCGCATCATCTATCTTCACCTGCAAGAGCGTGCGCTTCTCCGGATTCATAGTAGTCTCCCACAACTGCTCTGGATTCATCTCTCCTAGCCCCTTGTAGCGCTGAATGGTCAGGTCTTTCTTGGCGACGGCCAGCACGCGGTCCAGTAGAGCTTCACGCGTCGGAATCTGATCGCTCGAACCGTTCTCTCCGGCAATAAACGGGGCCGCCAGGCGGTCTTCGAGCTGCGTGTAAAGCTCCACGGCTTTCTGGAATTCAACGTAACTGGCGAGATTCCAGTCGATACAGACGCTCGCGCCGGAATCCGCCGTGGTCTCTATCTCCCAAAGGCCGTGCTCCTCATCCGTGGTAAGTTCCGTACGGTAGCCCGCATCGGCCAGGAAACCCTCTACGCGAGCCATCAGGTCGCCGTCCTGGTACGCGGCGCGAAGAGTGACTCCGTCCTCGCGCAGCACGCCTTCGCGCCCGCCGAAAGCCTCAAGCAGAGTGCCGAGCAGGCGACCGTCACCGCCTAAACGCCGCGCCGTCTTCTCGCTATAACGCTTGAATTCGACCATCTGCTCCAGCGCGCGAGCCAGGTCGCGGCCTTCTATGACGGTGCCGGTGGTGGCTGATTTGACCTTCACATCGCCCGTCGCCTGCCTCATCATATAGCGCACCATGGACCTTTCGTCCTTGATGTACTCCTCGCGCTTACCCCGTTTTACTTTGAACAGCGGAGGTTGGGCTATATAAACATGGCCTCTTTCGACCAAGTCCCACATCTGGCGATAGAAGAACGTGAGAAGCAGAGTACGTATGTGCGAGCCGTCCACATCGGCATCCGTCATCAGGATAATCTTGTGATAGCGGAGCTTGTTAATGTCGAAATCGTCCTTACCGATGCCTGTGCCGAGCGCTGTAATCAGCGTTTTGATCTCGCCGTGACCGA
>DASQYE010000575.1:0-3853 GCA_035639355.1 Pyrinomonadaceae bacterium | reverse complement strand
GCACGGGAAAGGCGTGACGATCTTCATGCTGACGCGCGATCAATGCTATGCCTGCCGTGCGGGCGGGGCTGTTCATCTCTTTAACGGGCCCAACGTCAAAGAAGTGGAGGGCGCGCACAGAGGGAGGTGACGTAATGGAGACTCTGTGGCAAGACCTGAGCTTTGGCCTGCGCATGCTACTCAGGAAGCCCGCCTTCACGGCCATGACGATCCTGGCCCTGGCGCTGGGCATAGGCGCTAACACGGCCGTCTTCAGTGTGGTCAACGCCATCCTGCTACGACCCCTCCCCTACAAGGACTCCGATAGTCTTGTCCTGCTCCGCGAGAAGTCCAGACAACTGCCGGAAGCATCCGTCTCGTTCCCAAACTTTCTGGATTGGAAGGAACGCAACCAGGTCTTTGAGCAGATGGCGATCTTTCGGGACCAGAGCTACAACCTCACCGGGCCAGACGAGTCGGAGCGAATCTCTGCCAGCGAGGTTTCCGCCGGTCTATTCCCTGTGCTCGGCGTGGAGCCGATTCTGGGCCGCGCTTTTCTGCCCGAAGATGACAAGCCCGGCGCTAACCCTGTGGCGATCATCAGTCATGGCCTCTGGCAGCGCCGCTTCGGGGCCGACAGGGGGCTCGTCGAGCGAGCGCTCACGCTCGACGGAAAAAGCTTCATCGTCGTGGGCGTAATGCCGCCCGGCTTCGATTTCCCGCAAAAGATAGATCTGTGGATTCCCGTCGGGCTCTCCGCCGACAAGATTATGAAGCGCGAGAGCCATCCGGGCTTCACGGCGATAGCGCGACTCAGGCCGGGCATCGGTCTGGAACGGGCGCGCACCGACATGCAGCTCATCGCCCGCCAGTTGGGCGAGCAATATCCGGCGACGAACAAGGAAGCCGATGTGCTCGTCTTCTCCCTCTACGAGCGTACTTTTCAAGATATTCGACCGACGCTTCTAATACTGCTCGGCGCGGCCGGCTTCGTCCTTCTGATCGCCTGCGCCAACATGGCTAACCTGATGTTGGCCCAGGCGGCGGCGCGCCACAAGGAGATCGCCATACGCCTGGCGCTCGGCGCGACTCGTCTGCGATTGATACGACAGTTATTGACAGAGAGCATGCTGTTGGCCGTCGCGGGCGGAGTCCTGGGTCTGATGCTGGTTTTCTGGTCCATAGACCTGATAGTCGCCGCTCTGCCGGAGAATATTCCGCGCATGAAGGAGGTCAGCGTAGATGGCCGTGTGCTCTCCTTCACGTTACTCGTCTCGCTGCTGACGGGAATAGTCTTTGGCCTTGCGCCTGCCATACGCGCCTCAAGGCCCAACTTAAACGAATCGTTGAAAGAGGGCGGAGGCCGTGCGGGCGGAGACTTTCGCCGCCATCGCGTCCACAGATTTCTCGTTGTCTCCGAGATGGCGCTGGCGCTTATGCTGCTGATCGGCGCTGGCCTGATGATCGGGAGCTTTCTGAGCCTACAGAAAGTCGATCCGGGGCTGAACCCTCGCGATGTGCTGACCATGCAGGTCTCCCTGCCCCAGCCTAAATACTCAGAGGGCAGGTTACAGACGGCCTTTTTCCGGCAGGTGCTTGAGCGCATAGAGACGCTGCCTGGGGTGGAGGCGACCGGCCTGGTCACTCCGCTTCCGCTGGGCGGCGAGGGATTCTCCCTCTCGTTCACCGTCGAGGGCCAGCCGGCCGCGTCTCCAGGCGATCAGCCGAGCGCCGATTGCGCGATGATAAATCCACACTACTTCCGTTCCATGGGCATCCCTATCCTGAAGGGTCGCCCTTTTACGGACAGGGACGAAAAGGAAGCCCCCGGAGTGGTCATCATAGACGAGACCCTTGCCGCTCAATTCTGGCCCAACGAAGACCCCCTCGGAAAGCGCCTCAAACTAGGCGGCCCTGACTCGAAAAGTCCGTGGCTTTCGATCGTAGGGGTCGGAGGCCACGTCAAGAATAATGGGCTGGACGCTCCGTCCAGGATGGAGCTGTACCTCCCTTATTCTCAGAAACCATATTTCTACATGACGCTGCTGGTGCGGACTACTTCCGATCACAACAGCATGGCCGCCGGGATGAGGAACGCCGTGCGGGCCGTAGACCAGGACCAATCCGTTTATAATGTCAGGAGCATGGAGAATATTCTCGCCGATTCAATCGCGCCGCGCCGAGTCTCTATGTTCCTGTTGACTATTTTCGCCGCCGTCGCCTTGATCCTGGCAGCCATAGGGATTTACGGCGTGATGTCCTATTCGGTCGCCCAAAGAACCAGGGAGATAGGCATCCGCATGGCTTTGGGCGCGCAGCGCGCGGACGTGCTCAAGCTGGTGTTGAGACAGGGAATGGTCCCGGCGCTGCTGGGAATATTGATAGGGTTGGCGGCGGCATTCGTCTTGACGCGCCTCATGTCCAGCCTCCTCTACGGGGTGAGCGCCACAGACCCGGCGATCTTTGCCGCCACAACTATGCTCCTGGCTTCAGTGGCTTTGGTGGCCTGCTACATCCCTGCGCGCCGCGCGACGAAGGTAGACCCGATGGTTGCGCTGCGTCACGAATAGATTCCGACCGTCCGGGCTGAAACTGCGCCGGAAACATCCGCGTCGTCGTTGAGACAAGTTGACGGTCAGAACGATATACTCTCGCGCGGGTCAGGAACAGGAACGAAGCCGGAAGGCAAAGGCTATTGCCACCGGACAGGAGAAGGCGATGATCGCGCGCGGCAAACAATGTCTCGTCAGGATTATGGGGGCCGGCGTTTGGCTCGCCTTCTTATCCCTGCTGCTCATGAGCGCAGCGTCCGGGCAGGAGAGACTAGATCAAAGGGTCTCCATCCTCATCAATCAATTGGGGAATCAAAACGTATCCCGCCGCCTGGAGGCCGTGTATGCCCTGGGGAAAATCGGGCCGGAAGCCCGAGCGGCCACGCCTGCGCTGGTCAAGGCATTGAAGGACGAGCACGCATTCGTCCGCAGGGACGCCGCCGACGCTCTTAAAAGAGTCGGGCCGCAAGCCGCGACGATCCTCCCCACGCTGATCGCATCATTGAAGGACAGGAATGAAGGCGTCCGCGTCGCGGCTGCTTATGCCATAGGGAAGCTCGGGCCCGAAGCCAGGGCGGCCACGCCTGCGCTGATCGAGCTGCTAAAGGACGAGGATGCATTCGTCCGCCTGGAGGCTCTGAATGCCCTCGGCAGACTCGGGCCCGAGGCACGAGCGGCCACGCCTGCGCTAATCCTGTTGTTGAAGCACCGGAACCTGTACACACGCTTCGGCGCGGCGCGCACGCTCAGGAAAATCGAGCCGGAAGCCAAAACAGTCCTCCCCGCGCTCATCAAGTTGTTGACCGATAGAGACGATGAGACTCGCACCCTGGCCGCTTATTCTATCGGGAGACTCGGGCCTGAGGCGCGAGCGGCCACGCCTGCGCTGATCCTATTGTTGAAGGACCCGAAAGAAGACATTCGCATTCTGGCCGTCGATGCGATTGGCAGCGCCGGGCCGGAAGCCGCAGCGGTCACGCCTGCGCTGATCGAGGCATTGAATGACCAAAGCATGAGTGTCCGGTTAAGGAGCGCCTATACGCTGGGCGTTATCGGGCGACAGGCGAAAGCGGCCACTCCCGCGTTGATCGCGTTATTGAATGACAGGAGGGCGGAAGTCCGTGTTTACGCCGCCTATGCCATAGGTAGAATCGGGTCGAACCCTAAAGATATCCCGGCCCTGATGCGACTATTGAAGAATCAGGAGCTGCCCATACGCATGTATAGCGCCATGGTTCTTTTGAGCATCGGGGCCGACGAAGCCATCCCCGCCCTGATCGCTTTGTTAGATGAAGAAGACGTGCGCCTCGGCGCGATAGAAG
>DASQYE010000574.1:0-2530 GCA_035639355.1 Pyrinomonadaceae bacterium | reverse complement strand
CGCATACGCACAGAGTCCGACAGTAAATCCCGGAGCCGCCGCGCCGCTTCTTCTTCGGTCGGGACAGGCTCGCGCGTCCTGTAGCTCAAGCGCCAGTACTGTTTGACCTCGACTCGCCCGTCCTCGACCGTCAGGAAGTGTGCGGCCGCGAGCTTCTGTATGCCCTCGTAGATAGAAAGCGGCGCGGGCACGTAATCGAAGGAGAGGTACTGTCGAAGCGCGTTGATGTTGAGGCGCGGACGAACCCCTGGGTGCGCGAGCAGGACTTTCGGCTCGGAAGCGAAGAGGAAGAGGCCGTCAAAGACGCCCCAGTAGAGAGGCTTTTCTCCGAAGCGGTCGCGCGCGACGAAGAGCCTGCGGCGGCGCGCGTCCCACAGGGCGAAGGCGAACATGCCGTTTAGATGCTCGACCATCTGCGTGCCGTACTCTTCGTACAGATGCGGCAGCACTTCCGTATCGGACTCGGAGCGAAAACGGTGGCCGCGCTCAACGAGCCCGGCGCGCAGCTCGCGGTAGTTATAAATCTCTCCGTTGAGAATGACTGCGACCGCGCCGTCCTCGTTCGTCGCGGGCTGCTCGCCCGTCTGCAAGTCTATGACGGCGAGCCGTCGCATCCCCAGGCCCACGCCCGTCGAGATCATCAGCCCCTCGGAGTCCGGCCCGCGATGCGTCATACGCTCGCACATCGCATGCAGCAGAGAGCGCGCGCCCTCCATGGGCGTCGTGCGCGCGTCCAAATTGGCCCATCCGGTGATTCCACACATAAGCTAAGGGATGAGGGCGGAGGGCGGAGGGATGAAGGGGCTGAGTGATTGATTCAACTGACGCTGCGACTCAATCATTCATCCCTCCGCCCTCATCCCTCCGCCCTGCTTTTCAATCTTTTCGCGCACGGCGTAGATGCGTTTGGCCTGCGATTCGTGATACGTGCGGACGAGCATCTCCGCCAGTAAGCCCATCAGCAGGAATTGGACGCCGACGGCGAACAGCACAATCGCCAGGATCGGCAGCGGCGTCTGAACGAAGTCCGCTTTATGGAAAAGTTTCAGAAAGAGCGCATACAGCCCGGCCAGTACGGAGATCGCGAAGGCGAGCATGCCGAACGTGCCGAAGACGTAGATCGGCTTGGTCTGGTACGAGGCCATGAACTTGATCGTCATCAGATCGAAGACGACCTTGAGCGTGCGCGACAATCCGTATTTGGATTTTCCCATCGTGCGCGGGTGATGCGTGACCGGAATCTCTGCGACGCGCGCCCCGGCCCACGATGCGTAGATCGGGATGAAGCGGTGCATCTCGCCGTAGAGCCGCACGTCCTCCAGGGATTCGCGCCGGTACGCTTTCAGGGAGCAGCCGTAATCGTGCAGCGGCACGCCGCCGATCCAGGAGATCAAACGATTGGCGAGCATGGAGGGGAGCTTTCTGGTAATGAGCTTGTCCCGGCGATTCTTGCGCCAGCCGGAAACTACGTCATAGCCCTCGTCCAGCTTGTTCAGCAGCCGTATGATGTCCGCCGGGTCGTTTTGCAGGTCGGCGTCCATAGGGATCAGCACGCGCCCCCGCGCGGCGTCAATCCCGGCGGCCATCGCCGCCGTCTGCCCGTAGTTACGCCGAAGGGCGACGACCTTCACGCGCGGGTCCAGGTGGGCAAGCGAGCGCAAGACCTCAAGGCTCCCGTCGGTCGAGCCGTCGTCCACGTAAATAATCTCGGCAGTTCGGCCGAGCTGCCTCAGGGCCTCGTCCAGCTTCGCGTGCAGCGGGCGCAGGTTGGGCTCTTCGTTATAGACGGGCAGGAAGACGGAAAGCTCCGGAGGCTCGCTCGCGCCGCCGCTGTCGCCGACCGCAGCCTTCGCGGTCGCGCGCATCAGGGTGTCTTCTTGTTCGTCGATGGTCTTCATCTAATCAAACGCGCCGCGCGACGCAGACGGCAGAAACCCCAAACGGAAGATTCGCACGGCGCAGGATAGAGCTTTCAGCGCCGAGCAGACGGCCGAAGAGGCCGTTAAAGGCCGCGACGTTGATATTGTTCTCGGAGTCCGTCCGAAGGCCCGTGGCGCGCATCAGCGTGCGTACCAGAAGGATAGGAGCGAAGAAGGTGATGTTGGCGTAGGTCGCACGCTCGACTTCAAGGCCCGCCTGGCTGACTACGCTTCGTAAGTGCGAAAGCGTGTAGCGCCGCCTGTGATTGCTCACATCATCCTGCACGCCCCACAGGAACATAAACGCGGGCACAAAGAGAAGCGCCCGCCCGCCTGGACGCAGCACGCGCCTCATCTCCTTGAGTCCCGCCACATCGTCATCCAAGTGCTCGACCATATCGAAAGATGTGACCAGGTCAAATTCTCCATCCCCGTAGGGCAGCTTCTCGGCCGCGCCGTGCCGCACGCTTTCGAGACCCCGCGCGCGACAGAAGGCGAGCGCATCCTGAGAGATATCTACGCCTTCGACATCTCCGAAGCGCGCGAGCAGCTCCAGATTTGCGCCCGTCCCGCACCCTACGTCCAGGATGCGAGGGCGGCGTCCCTTAATA
>DASQYE010000573.1:0-2124 GCA_035639355.1 Pyrinomonadaceae bacterium | reverse complement strand
CTTGCAGCGCGCAGCCTCTCAGGAGGACGCGAACACCGTAGACGCCTTGGCCCAGGCTTATGTTTTGACGGAAAAGTACGATCAAGCTCTGCCCTTGCTCGTCACGGCGACGACGCGCAAGGGGGCGGCCGCCCCCGCCATCATGTTTTACTATCGCGGCGTGGCCGAGTACCAGACGGGCAAGGCGTCGGAGGCCGAACGCTCCTTCAACCAGGCGATCAAGGCCAATCCGAAAGACGCCGCCTCGCTCTACTACCTGGGACAGATAGCCTTCAAGGGCGGGAGACTGGACGACACGATCGCACTGCTCAACCGTGCCACGCTGAGCGATGCGCGCATCGCCTCGGCCTGGGCGCTGCTGACGACCGCTTACCTGCGTCGCGCCGCTGCGGCGACTGTGGAAGCCAAGGCCGACGCGGATTACCTGAGCGCCGTGCGCGCCGGAGAGAGCCTGACGCGCATACGCACGGACGCCGAAGCGGCCACGCTCTTCGCGCAGGCTTTGATCGGGGCGAAGCAGTTCGCGCGCGCGGCCACCGTGCTGGAACGCGTCACGACCGGCGACGATGCCAAGGGCGTCACGCTCTACCTGCTGGGGGTCGCACATTCGCGGGCCAAGAATCTTCCCAGGGCCATCGCCGCGCTCGAACGCGCCGCTACGAAGACGCCCGACGACGTTAACGTCTATCGTGAGCTTGGCTATGCCTACGAGGTTTCAAAGCTTTACGCAAAGGCTTTGGAGGCTTACCAGAAGGGCGCGAGCCTCGCTCCGGGCGATGCGGACTTCGCGGAATCGGTCGAGCGCGTCCGCCCCTTCGCACAAAAGCAATAATGGAGAAGGACAGTTGTCGAAACTGTGAGCCCGTGCTCGCACGTCGAGATTGAGCTTACGGGCTCTGCGATCTTCATTGCAGAGCCCGTTTGCCATTTCCTGTAGACAGTTCTCTGCGGGAAAGAGCGTCCTGAAAAATTTCTATGTACAAAACCGGCTCGGAGGAATAAACTTCTCACCCTGTACGTCTTTGAATTCCACCGGGGTCACGTCCTCGTATCATTCTCACGTAACACCTGCGCCGGAAAGTGCGCACTTGAAACGATGCCTCCCCTGATTAAACTTGAAAGTCATACTATTTCCGGCAGCCGGTTCGAGGCCGAAACGTACCTGCCGGCTATAGGGTTCGTCCGCGAGAACAACTCAGTCACACCAAGGGCGAGCGGCGTCTTGCTTACGCCTATCGCCGGGAACTTACCGAAAACGCGCGCAGGCGTATTCGCCCTGGTTTAACTCTCCCTGATGCGAGACCAGCCCGCGCCGCCTACTCTCGCGCGGCCTGCTTTGCTAACAGCTGCGACATGCAGAGCAAGCCCCCCGGCGGTCGTCCTAAGTCGCGACCCGCGGGCCGGCCTTTAAGAAGCATCAATGAATAGAAAGGAGTCCCTCACATGGCACTCGTTAGAAAAACAGACCCACGCAAGAAAGGAATCCTGGAAAGTTTTCTGACCGTTTTCGGAGACTTGAAGGTCTTCAGATGGCCCCTCTTCTTTCTCTATGATCCGGGCAGTTATCTTGTTAAGGGAAAGGATATGAGAGAGGTCATCAATATCGTGCGACCGGGCGATATACTCGTGCGAGGCTACGTCAATTACCTGGACGGTTATTTCATTCCCGGCTATTTCAGCCACGCCGGCCTCTATCTGGGCCATGTTGACGCCGAATACCTTAAAAGCATCTGGTCGGATGACGAAAGGTATGCGCCGCTCGATGAAGTCCTGGAGAAATGTCACGCGGGCGAACAGATGGTCATACATTCCATGGCCGAAGGAGTCTTCATGGAAGACCTGCTCAACTTCTGTCGCTGCGACCATATGATGATCCTCAGATTCCCGGATAATCTGACGCGCGGGCCCGGCAACGGCGAGAAGCTGTTTTCCAAGGCGGAAGAGTTCAGCCGCGAAGAGAAGGAAATCGCCTCGCGTCTTGAGCGTCGCGAGAGCGTTCCGTTCAGCGAAGTCCTCCCTGTTATCACCAAAGTGGCTCTGTCACAACTGGACAGGGGCTACGACTTTCGTTTCGATTTCGCGGACTTTGAAAACCTCTCGTGCACGGAGTTCGTTTACTACGCC
>DASQYE010000572.1:0-2253 GCA_035639355.1 Pyrinomonadaceae bacterium | reverse complement strand
TTATACGGGTAATACTCGGCATAGAGCTGAACCTTGCCGGCGGCCTCAAGACCTGCCTGGTCGGCCACGAGCGCCAGCGCCAGGTCTATCCCGGCCGAGACGCCTGCGGCAGTCCACACATGCCCGTCGCGCACGAATCGTTTCTCCTCGACCGTCACCTCCCCGAATGCTCTTAAACGATCGAGCGAGCCCCAATGTGTAGTCGCGCGCTTTCCTTCGAGGAGCCCTGCGGCCTGCAAGATAAAAGCGCCGGTACAGACCGAGAGCACCTCCCTGCACGCGCCCGCTTGCTTTCGCACAAAATCTAGCAGCTCCGTATTATCAACCTCGCGGCGCGTCCCCTGTCCGCCGGGTATCAATAGATAATCAAGCGGCGGGCAATCCTTAAAATCGTAGTCGGCGATGATTCTCATCCCCTTGGCGCAGCGCGTCTCGCCGCCCGTCTGGCTGACGGTCAAGCAACGCTCTGGCCCACCGGCATACTGTCTCCACACATTGACGATCTCCCAGGGCCCGACCAGATCAAGCTCTTCCAGATCGTGAAAAAGAAGGAAGCCGAAATTCATAGTCAGCTCTCCGAAAGGGGTTCACCGCCGGCGAGGGCGCGGCGGCCCGTCTCTTCAATCGCGGCGTAGGTTTCTTCTAATCTACGCCACGGGCTACGGCCTCGTGTGGGGGCGCGGCGGCGTGATAAAGCGCGTAGACCTCGTCCTTGACCTCTGGCGGGAAACAGACGCGGTGAAGCTCGTAGCCGCGCTGTAGACCGCGCACGGCCTCGCTCACTTCGCTGATCTCGCGTATGGATGGCCGGGCGTAGCCGTCTTCGACATAGATACGCGCCTTCGGCTCGGCCGCGCCTTCCGCCGTGTAGTAGTTGTAGTAGGGAACGTCGCCCGCCTGGTCTTCTATGAAATAATATTCGGGAGCAAAGCCCGCACGCTCGACCGAGGCGCGCGCCGAGGCGAGAAAGCTCTTGCGCTCGCCCTCCGGCATGTCCAGATCGATCGCCTTAAAGAGACGGCGGCCGATGAAGCGACGGCTGAGGTCGCTCAAGACTGTGTCGCTTGCGCGCTGCCACTGCTTGACATGAAAGATCACGTCGGAATCGTCCATCTCAAGGTGCTCTTCCAGCGTGAGCGGCTGGCGGCGCAACACCTTCTCGAAGGCCGTGCCGGGCGCGCACCAGACACTTTCGCCGGCCTCAAGCAGCGCCAGCGCGCGGCGCAAGACGGAGCGCAGCACGGCCTCGGCCGAGCGCAGCGTGCGATGAAAGTAGACCTGACGGAACATGTAATAGCGCGCCTGCAAATATTCCCCGACCGCGTAGAGCCCGCGCGCCGCGACGTAGATGCGGTCGCCGCTCTCGTCAATCTGGAGCGCGTTGATGATCCATTCGAGATCGAAGATGCCGTACTTCGCGCCCGTCATCAGGGAATCGCGCAGGAGGTAGTCCATGCGGTCTACGTCCAGCTGCGAGGAGACGAGCTGAGCGAGCGCCGCGGGCTGAAATCTTCCCTCGATGATGCTCGCGACGCGCTCGGGCATCGCTTCCGAGTAGGAGCGCAAGACCGCGCCTATCTCCGTCTCTTCGCTCAATACGGCGCGCACCGTCCACGCCTCATGATGAAAGCCCAGTACCTTCTCCATGACGTGCGAGAACGACCCGTGCCCGACATCGTGAAGCAGAGCGGCCGCACGCGCCGCCGCGCGATCCTCTTGCTTGATACGGAAATTTTCGCCGAGACGATCGAGCACTCTGGTCATCAGGTGGAGCACGCCCAGCGAGTGCGTGAAGCGCGAATGCTCCGCGCCCTGGTAGGTGTAGAGCGCGAGGCCCAATTGCTTGATGCGACGCAGGCGCTGGAATTCGCGCGCGTCGATGAGCCGCACCATCAGGCTGCCCTCGGCCCCTTCGGTGCGAAGGCGAATGATATTGTGGACGGGATCGCGGTAGATGCGTTCAGACACTCGGCTCGTCAACCTTTATCTTGAACGGATGGTTTCCTCACGCCATCATTCTATCACTCATCGCGTCTATGAGGCGCGCGAAGAAAAAAAGGGCGCTCGACCGGAGGTCGGAGCGCCCTGCGAGGAAAAGCGACGGCACGACTTCCGTTAGAAGTCTGCGCGCACGCCAAGCTG
Organism: Pyrinomonadaceae bacterium; assembly: GCA_035639355.1. Classification (GTDB taxonomy): domain Bacteria; phylum Acidobacteriota; class Blastocatellia; order Pyrinomonadales; family Pyrinomonadaceae; genus DASQYE01. The sequence continues at coordinate 111 of DASQYE010000572.1, read as the reverse complement.
AAGAGTAAAGGGAATGCCGACGGGCGGCCCGAACCCAGGCCCGTAGAGCGAGATCGGTTGCAGGAAATTGCCGCCGCGTGTGCTGAAGCCGAACCTGTCTCCGAAGGATAG
>DASQYE010000571.1:0-2861 GCA_035639355.1 Pyrinomonadaceae bacterium | reverse complement strand
TCGTCGTTTTCGACGCATGACGAACCGATATGCGGGCGATCGCGTGCTGATAGGCGAAATCTGGGTCCCGACCATGGAGCAATTGATGCCTTACTACGGCCCCCGGAACAATGAGATTCAATTGCCCTTCAATTTCTTCTTCTCGACGGAGGTCAAGACACTGGACGCGGCGGGCTTTCGCGCCGTCGTGGAGAAGTCCGAGAGAGCGCTCAAGGGTCGCCCGACGACCTACGTGCTGAGCAATCACGACGATCTGCGGCGCGCCTATACACGCTTTGGCGACGGCGAGCATAACGAAGAGATAGCCAAGATGGTCGCGCTGATGCTGCTCACTCTGCGCGGCACGCCCTTCTTCTACTACGGCGAGGAGATCGGTATGGAGTCGGTCGAGCCCGAGTCGCTGGAAGAGGTGCGCGACCCCGTCGGCAAAAGGTACTGGCCCGGCTACAAGGGGCGCGATGCGCAAAGAAGACCTATGCAGTGGACGAGCGGGCCTAACGCAGGATTCACGACCGGCACTCCGTGGCTGCGGCTCGCTCCGCGAGCCACCGATCGAACCGTCGAGAAGGCTTCCGCCGACGCGGATTCCATTCTCAATTTTTACAAGCGCGCGATAGGATTGCGGCGGCAGAGCCCTGCGCTGCTTGACGGCGACTACACGGCGATCGGCAGCGATCCCTTCATCTTCGCTTATCGCCGCCGCAGCCCGCGTCAGACGATGATCGTCGCGCTGAACATGTCCGGCCAGCAGCGCAAGCTGAAATTGGACGGGGCCGGACGCCTGCGAGAAGTCCTGACGAACCTGCGCCGCGCGGGCGAGCGATCGATCGAGGGCGGCGAAGTAAATCTAGCGCCCTATCAAGCTATCGTCCTGGAAGCGACGAGATAAACGCTCGAAAGCAAGGCAGCAAGGATGAAAGGGATGCTGATTCAAGTTGAATAGACACGCTTTCATCCTTCATCCTTGCTGCCTTTACCCTGAGGAGATACCGCTATGACGAAGCCACGGCATGTTATGAAATGCTCTCTCTTTTTGATAACTCTATTTCTGGCGCTTCCTCCTGCCGCTTCGACCGTGCCGTCGGCCGACAGGGCGACGGCCCTCCAATTTCAGGCCATTCAGAAATATATAAAGCAGGGATGGCATACGCTGACGCGCTCGAACGCGCAGCTCGCCAAGGCTGCCGCCGACCCCAAGTTTCATCCGCCGGGGGCGGACTACCGTTGGCCCATCTATGTCCCCGCAAGAGAGAACCTGAAGCGTATCGAACAGACGCTTCGCGCCGCGATGCCGCCGGAGGATTTCGCGCGCATAGAGCTGCGCGCGCTGCCCGCCGACCAGAGAGAGATACGCGAGCCCGGGCTGCTATATCTGCCTCACCCTTACGTAGTGCCCGGCGGGCGCTTCAATGAGATGTACGGGTGGGACAGCTATTTTATACAGGTCGGGCTGGTTCGCGACGGCGAGATGGAGTTGGCCCGGAACGTGGTTGACAACTTTCTATACGAGATCGAGAACTACGGCAGGATACTGAACGCCAACCGCACTTATTATCTCTCGCGCTCGCAGCCTCCGTTTTTGACGCAGATGATCTTGAACGTTTACCGCGCGAAGCGCGACCCCGGATGGCTGCGCTCGACCGTTCCCGCTATAGAGAAATATTACAGCTTCTGGACGAGCGAGCCGCACCTGACCAGGGAGACGGGTCTTTCGCGTTATTACGATCTGGGCGAAGGGCCCGCACCGGAAGTCTTATCCGACGAACGCGACGCCGAGGGGCGAACTCATTACGACAGGGTCAAAGAATATTACCGCACGCACGAGGTCATGGACTACGACGTGGGCCAATATTACGACCGAGGGAAAGACGAGCTGACGCCGCTCTTTTATAAGGGCGACCGCTCGATGCGCGAATCCGGCTTCGACCCGTCGAACCGCTTCGGGCCTTTCAACATAGACATCATCAACTACGACCCAGTCTGCCTGAACTCGCTGCTCTACCTGATGGAGACGGACACGGCCGAGATCATGAAAGAGCTTGGCCGCCGACGCGAGGCGCGCCGCTGGCTCGCCCGCGCCGAAGCGCGTCGCCGCACCGTCAACCGTTTGATGTGGGACGAGCGCGACGGCCTTTACTACGACTATAACTTTACTAAAAAGACAGTGCGGCGCTACCCGTTCGCCTCTACGTTTTATCCCCTGTGGGTCGGCATCGCAGACCGCCGGCAGGCCGCTCGTCTTGTCGCCAACCTTCGTCTATTTGAGAGGGCGGGCGGGTTGCAGACGAGCACCAACGCGAGCGGCAATCAATGGGATTCGCCCTTCGGCTGGGCCCCTTTGCAGATGATCGCGGTCGCGGGCCTGCGCCGCTACGGCTACCAGGAAGAGGCCGACCGCATCACGGCCAACTTTCTCTCCACGATTCTAAAGGAGTTCATACAGCACAATACGATCGTGGAGAAATACGATGTCGCGCGCCGCGAATCAGAGATCAGCGGCGGGATTAAATTCGGCTACGATTACAACGTGATCGGGTTTGGCTGGACCAACGCGGCCTTCACGGACATGTACGCCAGGCTGCCCGAGAGGAAGAGGGCGAATGTGCTCAAGCTGGACGGGCTGAGGGTGCCGTAAATACCAGCGAGACGCATCCGTGAGCCAAAGAAAAAGGAGAGACCTTTGTTTCAGGTCTCTCCTTTTTCTTTGGGTGAATGGGCCGGCGTTTCGCCCTCGACGCTTCGCCGGCCCCCGTGTATCACTGTGAAGTCGTTAGAACTTGAACTTCACACCGAATTGCAGGTTGCGTTGCAGATCGTTGCCAAAGAACGCGGTCGAAGTGATCTTGCCTGCGTTGGGGTTC
>DASQYE010000570.1:0-2872 GCA_035639355.1 Pyrinomonadaceae bacterium | reverse complement strand
AAAATCCTGAACGCCTACGCCGCGCGCGCGGGAAGATGCGCGCAAGCGTGGAAGGACGTGGCCGCGTTCCTGCGCGCCGCAGGTTTCAGGCTTGACGAACAGGGCGCTCCGCTCGATCCCTCGGATACTCCCTACGTGCTGGTCAAAGATGGCTGCGACGTTGATCTGAGCGGAATCTCTCAAGTCCCATATAAATGAAAGGATGAAGGCGGCAACGATGAAGGATGAAAGAGTTGCTCACAGATTATGGATTTCAGATTTGAGATGCTAAGTCTTTCGTCCCTCCTCGTCCACGATTAAAAGCATGTCTGCGGTTGTCGAGATCGAAAATCTGACGAAGGACTACGAGGTCGGGTTCTGGCGTAAGCGAAAGGTGCGCGCGCTCGATTCCCTGTCGCTCGCGGTCGAGGGCGGCGAAATCTTCGGCTTCCTGGGCGCGAACGGGGCCGGGAAAACCACCACGCTCAAGCTCCTGATGCGGCTCATCTATCCGACCGCAGGCGGCGCGCGTATCCTGGACAGCGACATAAATGACACGGGGATGCACGCGCGCATAGGCTACTTGCCGGAAAATCCCTACTTCTATGATTACCTGACGGCGCGGGAATTTCTGGAATACTGCGCGGAGCTGTTCGGCTATAACCGTAATGAGCGCGAGCGGCGCACGCGAGAGCTTCTGGCGCGCGTTCACCTGGACGAGAAGAGCTGGGACAAACAGCTGCGCAAGTTCTCAAAGGGAATGTTGCAGCGCGTCGGGCTCGCGCAGGCGCTCGTCAACGATCCGGAGATAGTTTTTCTGGACGAGCCTATGAGCGGCCTGGACCCGATCGGACGCCGCCAGGTGCGAGACCTCATCGCATCTCTGCGCGCCGAAGGCAAGACCGTCTTCATGTGCTCGCACATTCTCTCCGACATAGAGGTGCTGTGCGACCGCGTGGCGATCATGAGGCGCGGGCGATTGGCCCACACGGGACGCCTCGAAGAGTTGCGCGCGCGCGCGGGCGAGGCTCATCGCATAGAGATCGTCGCCGCCGGAACGGATGCCGAGGCCATCGGCCGCCACCTGCCGCCGCTCGAAAGCTCGCACGTCAGCCCGACGCCCGGCGGAGCGCGCATCGAAGTCGCAGACGAAAAGGACGTGGACGCTGCGCTGGCCGCCCTTCGCCGCGCAGGCGGAAGGCTCGTCTCAGTCCAGCCCGTCAAGCAATCGCTTGAAGAGCTGTTCATGCGCGAGGACTGAAAGTGATGACGAGGCGTGCGGAAAGAAGAGCAGCAGGGGCCGCGCGCTTTGCGCTCCCTCTGCTCTCGTTCTGCATCTGTACTCTTTTTTCGGTTCAAGGGTCTTCACAGCCCCGAAAGCAGAGCGAGACGGACAGTCTGGTCAGGCTGATTGAGATGCGCTACGGGCGCATGATGGGACTGGCGGCGGACTTCGAGCAAGTTTATAGCGGAGCGGGCGTGCGCGCGCGGCGCGAGCGGGGCCACCTCTTTCTGGGGCGACCGCGACGAATGCGCTGGGAGTACGACCCCAAGCCGGGCAAGCTCTTTATCGTCAACGAGCGCGAGGTCTGGCTCTATGTTCCGGCAGACCGCGAGGCGACCCGCGCCGACGCAGCACGCATCGCCGACGCGCGTTTCCCTTTCCTCTTTCTTCTCGGAACCTCGAACCTGCGGCGCTTCTTCCGCTCGATCACGCTTATAGAACAGAGCAGCCGAGGCAGCGAGCCCTCAGACATTCGCACGCTCCGTCTGGTTCCGCGCGGCCTGTCTTCGGGCCTGCGCGAGATTTTTTTGGAAGTCTTCGCCGACGGGAGGCTCTCAAGGATCAGGATCATAGACGACGCGGGCGCGTCCTCGGAGATAACTTTATCTAACGTGCGCGAGAATTGGGTCGCGCCCGCCGACGCCTTCGAGTTTCGCCCGCCACCCGGCGTGGCCGTCCGAAGGCTTTAGCATATTGGCTGCGGGCGGGTGGTTGTTCGCGGCCGGATGTACCGCCGCGTACCTCTATTACTTTTGCTGCGCTAATGACGATTGAAAATCCGGGTTCTGGAAAGCATCCTCTTCCTACTTGAACTTGAAGGCCGCCACGTCCATCACTATGTTGGCGCGGTCGTCCTCCTTGCTCATCCCTTCGAGCATGACAGGGACTTCGATTGTGCGGTTGGGGTCAAGCTCTACCTGGCCCGTCCGGCGACTGGGGACAGCGATCATGATGCGTTCCTTAACGGGCTTGCCCTGCGAGTCCACGACGGCCGCGTATATCTCCAGCCCGCTGATGGTGCGGCCGGTGAAGTTGCGCACCGTGGTTGAAAGCGTCATCACAATATCGCCTATGGGGCGCGTCGCTTCGGTCGCCTCCGGCTTGTCGAGCACGATCTTCGACTTGTACTGCTCGAATTCGGGCGAGCCGGGCCGGAGCGCGCCTTCGAGCCTTTGCGGCCCTCCCGCGCCTCCGCTCGGGCCGGGGCGCGTCATCCAGTAAAGCAGGCCCGCGATGAGTACCGCCGAAAGTATGCCGAAGACTAACAGGATGGTGCGCCGAGACGTATCCGTCTCGCCATTTTTTAGTTCCGACGAAGCCATCTTTTGACTTCCCTCTTTTGTTGACAGCTCGTAAGCCTTCTCGGGCGGCGGCCTTGTCTCTATCTCTCTCTCTAGGCTCAATTTCTGAAGGCGTGCGTCCCCGACCGAATCTTCCGAAGCTTTGGCGGAAAGTGCGTGGTTCTCTCTTATCATTAACGCGCGCGCCAGCGCAAGTCTTTGATCTCGACGGGGGCGGGCACGCTTTTCTCCACGAGCGAGCCTGTGCCGGTGCGCTGTCGCACCTTTCGCGGCCAGCTGATGCGGAAGCGGCTGCCGGCCTCGGGCT
>DASQYE010000569.1:0-4701 GCA_035639355.1 Pyrinomonadaceae bacterium | reverse complement strand
TCTGGTCGAGCTGCACGGCGGCCAGGTGCGCGCCGCTAGCCCAGGCGAGAATCAGGGCGCGACCTTCACGGTCGAGCTGCCGCTGATGGTCGCCCTTTCAGAGGGAGACGCACAGGAGGAGGAGCGCGGCACGCGTGTCGAGAGCGCGACGCACGCCGCGCCCGTTATGCCCCAGTTGCTTGATGGTCTGCTGGTGCTGGTGGTTGACGACGACCCGGACGCGCGCGAGCTGATCTCGACCATCCTCGAACAGAGCGGCGCGCGTGTCGAGACCGCGCCATCTGCGATGGAAGCACTCGACCGGCTTGCGCGGCTTCAGCCCCACGTCATCGTCAGCGATATAGAGATGCCGCATGTGGACGGCTATACTTTAATCAAGAAGATACGCGAGCTTGATCCGAAAGACGGCGGGCGAACGCCGGCCGCCGCGCTCACCGCTTACGCGCGGACGGAAGACCGCATGCGAGCGCTGCTGGCGGGCTTTCAAATCCACCTGCCGAAGCCCGTCGAGCCCGCAGAGCTGGTCGCCGTCGTCGCCAACCTGGCCGAGCGCGCAGGCAAACCCGTCCCTTCCGAGCACAACAGCAACAGGGCGAACGGCGATTGATAACCTCAGCCCGCGCGCGGCACGAGCTTTGGAGCCGCCGGGAGGTTTTCCAGGGCGGCGGATAATCTTCTGGGACTTTTAACGAGAGAGCTTAACCAGGGCGAGCGTGTGCGATATGGCAGTCCGTATGAAAAAGCGGCGGCGCTGGGTTGACCTGGGCGTAATCTTCGGGTGCTGGACTCTGTTCGGTCTTTTCTTCGCCACCCAGAGATACATAGAAAGAGCCTACGGCGGGAATCCGACCACGTGGGGAAAGCTGCTGGTCGCCTGGGCCGCGAACGCATACCTGTGGGCGGCGTTGACCCCGCTGGTGCTCTGGCTGGCGCGTCGCTTCACAATCGAGCGCCCGCGACGCCTGCGCCCCTTCCTTATACATCTCTCGGCCGGAATATTCATAGCCGTACTTCACCTGGGGATTTATCTTCTCCTCCTTCAACTTTTTTTTGGCGACGCGACGCATTCCTTCTCCTCTCTATTGAGTTTCAAGCTGACCCTCGTCGCGGAGCTTCATTTCAACTTCCTTCTGTACTGGGCGATCGTCGGCATCAGCCATGCCCTCAACTACTATCGCCAGAAAAGGGAGCGAGAGCTAAAGGCCGCGCAGTTGGAGACGCGCCTGGCCCAGGCCCAGCTGGACGCGCTCAGGCTGCAACTTCACCCGCACTTTCTCTTCAATACCCTGAACACCATATCGGTCTTGATGCTCAAGGATGTCAAAGCGGCGAACGCGATGCTGCTGCGCCTGAGCGAGCTGCTGCGGGTCTTAATCAGGAAGAGCGACCGCCATGAAGTGCCCCTCAGCCAGGAGATGGAGTTTCTGAAAAGTTATCTTGAGATAGAAAAGACGCGCTTCAACGACCGGCTGACGGTGCGCATCAACGTAGACCCTGCGGCTCTCAAGGCGCGCGTCCCCGTTCTGATTCTACAGCCCATCGTGGAGAACGCCATTCGTCATGGTATCGCCCCAAGGGCCGCCGCCGGGCTGATCGAGATCAGCGCCGAGCGCGTCCACGAAGCGGTGCGGCTTCAGGTGCGCGATAACGGGCCGGGGCTTCCGAAAGGTTCGAGCGTAGATTCCGACGGCAGCATCGGTTTGTCTAATACGCGGACGCGCCTTGAGCAGATGTACGGCGCAAAGCATCGCTTTGAATTGAGAAACGCCGACGAAGGCGGCCTCGTCGTATCCATTACGCTCCCTTTCTGCCGCGCAGATGATTCAGCCTCAGCGATGAACGAAGATGGAAATGCGTAAGCTTAGAGTCCTGATCGTTGACGACGAGCCGATCGCCCGTGAGGGCATTCGCATACACCTACAGGCAGAGACGGGTATAGAGATCGTGGGCGAATGCGCGAACGGGCGAGAGGCGGTCGAGGCCATCGGTCAGCAATCGCCCGACCTGGTTTTCCTGGACGTGAGGATGCCGCTGCTGGACGGCTTCGGCGTCGTCGAGGCGGTCGGCGCTGAGCGTATGCCGGTCGTCATCTTCGTGACGGCGTTCGACGAGTATGCCCTGCGCGCCTTCGAGGCCCACGCCTTCGATTATCTGCTCAAGCCGGTTGACGGCGAGCGACTACGCAAATCCATAGAACGCGCCAGGGCGCAGATTCAGCGCATCCCGGCGGACGATTACGGGCAGCACCTGCTGGCGATGCTACACGACCTCAAGGCTCAGCGAGAAGGCCGCTCGGGTCGAAGAAAATACACGGAGCGTATCGCCGTCAAGACCGCTCAGCGCGTCTCCTTTCTGGATGTGGAGCGCATCGACTGGATCGGCGCTGACGGCAACTACGTGCGCCTGCACGCCGGTCGCGAAGCGCATCTGCTGCGCGAGACGATGGATGGAATGGAAAGCAAGCTTGACCCGGAGGAATTCCTGCGCATACGGCGCTCGACCCTGGTCCGCGTCAGGCGCATCAGGGAGCTGCATCCGCTCTTCAATGGCCAGTATGAAATCATCCTGTTGGACGGCACAAGGCTGACTTCGAGTCGCCGTTACCGAAAGAACCTTGACCGGCTGCTCAAAGAATAAGCAGCCGCGCCACGTCACGCCGCGCCGTCCTTGCTTCGCCGTCCTTCCCGGCCCGGAATCCGCTTTTCACAGGAATCCGACCCCATATCACAAACTCGTTGCGCCCCACACGGGCTTCTGGATAATGGTGCTCCTACAGCGAGGCGCACCTTCTACTGCACGTCAGACCTTGCTTCGGAGAGACGGATCACGGACGCGCATACAAGCTCGCGCCGCCCGTATCCAGCGATAAAAGAAGGCGACTGTAAGAAGCCGTCGGCAGGATATACGTAGGAAAGGAAACGTTACGCACATGGATAGTCATCTTTCCCGTTTGATCTCGATCTTCATATTCTTGATCTTTCTCGCGGTCGCGCCCGTCAGTGCCGGCACATCTGCTCAGGAGAGCGAGGTGCTGGCGCTCACGGGCGTCACAATAATCGACGGGAAGGGCGGCGCGCCGAAGCCGCACATGACGCTGCTCATCTCGGGCGGGCGCATCAGGGATATTTTCTCCGATGGAAAGAAAAAGCTGCCCGTCAAAACCCGCTTGATGGATTTAAGCGGGCACTGCTTGATCCCCGGTCTCATAGATTCGCACTACCACTTGCTGCTCAATCGCGGGCAGGCCGAAGAGGAAGGGCGAATGCGCTTCGCATTCCTCGGCGGCGTCACAACCGTGCGCGACATGGCCGGAGACGCAATCAAGCTGGCCGAAGTGGCACGGTCAGCCAATGACCCGGCAGTGCAATTCCCTCGCGTCTATTTCTCGGCGCTGTTCGCCGGGCCAACCTGGTTTAGCGATGATCGCGTCGGCTTGATGATGCACGGCCTTGCGCCCGGACAGGCGGCTTGGGCGCGTGCGGTCACGCCGGAGACAGATATAGTTAAGGCCATCGGTGAGGCGAAGGCCACGGGCGCGACCGGGATAAAGCTCTACGCTGATCTCACGCCCGAGCAGGTGCGCCGGCTGAGCCGGGAGGCACACCGGCAGGGGCTCAAGGTCTGGAGTCATCTGACAGTCTTTCCCAGCAAGCCCAGTGATGTGATCGCCGCTCGCGCCGACGTGGTCTCACACATCATAGACTTCGTCTGGGAGACAGTGGACATACACTCCAAGCAGTTCAAGGACGCGCGCTACAGGGATATTGATTGGCCGAACAATCAGCCGGACGTGCCGGCCATCACAGACCTGCTGCGGCGCATGCGACGGCAAGGCACTATACTCGATGCCACGCTCCTGCCGACGCACAGCCGTATCGTCGAACGCGAGCTTGCAAAGCCGGAAGCCGAACGGGCGATACGCGACCCCCTGGCCCTGGATAAATGGTTGTTCGGCGTCACGCGTCTGGCGCACCGTATGGGCGTAACCCTTGTCGCCGGGACAGATATTCAGGAAGCGCCGCGCAGGCAGGAGCTGCCTAACATTCATACAGAGATGGAGCTGCTCGTCAGCAAGTGCGGGCTCACGCCGCTGGAAGCGATTAGGGCAGCCACGCTCAACGGGGCGCTCGTGCTCGGCATTGAGGCGAGCTACGGCACAATCGCTAAAGGCAAGGTCGCCGACCTGGTAGTGCTCAGCGCCGACCCGAGCGCCGACATTCTCAACACGCGCAAGATCGTATTCATAATCAAGGGCGGCAAGGTGCACAAGCGCGAGAAGGTCTCGATGCCCGCTTGAATCGCCCCTTGAAAGCCATCTTGTAAGCGGCCTTGATACAAAAAAGAGTCCGTAGAGAAATCCGTATGGGCCGGCAAGTGAAAGGTATTGCGCCGGGGCGTCGGCGCTTCCACGGCTCGTCTCGTACCCGCAGCCTTTTCTCTCTCTCTCTGCTGAATTCAACATAAAGGTATAGGTATGAATCGTCGTCAGTTCTTGAAGACCGCAGGCAGCGGCAGCGCCGCCCTCCTGCTGGCGGCCCCTATGATTAATCGCGGGCGATATGCTTTGTTCGCGGGCGTGCCTACGGAGTATTCCTCGCGCGCGATCAAGCTTGTCGCAAGGTCGCTCGTGATAGATATGCTGAGCCCCTTCACGCTCGACCCCTCTTCCAGGTGGTTGTCCCACCCCGAAAGCTTCACCGC
>DASQYE010000568.1:0-2665 GCA_035639355.1 Pyrinomonadaceae bacterium | reverse complement strand
CACGCTCAGGGAATCGCTCACGGGCGACGTGCGCCCGGCGCTGCTGATACTGTTCGGGGCCGTCGGGTTCGTGCTGCTGATAGCGTGCGCCAACGTGGCGAATCTACTGCTGGCGCGCGCCACGTCGCGCCGTAAAGAGATCGCCGTTCGCTTAGCGCTCGGCGCGACGCGCTGGCGCATTATTCGTCAGCTACTCGTCGAAAGCGTGCTGCTGGCGCTCGTGGGCGGCGGGCTCGGGATGCTGTTCGCCCTGTGGGGCGTTGACGCGCTCAAGGCTTTGATACCGGAAGCGATTGCTTTCCCGCGCCTTGACGAGATAGGCGTGAGCGGCGCGGTCTTCGCTTTCACCCTCTGCACATCCGTCCTGACGGGAATCGTCTTCGGCCTCGTGCCGGGGCTGCAAACCTCTAAGCTGGATTTACACAACGCGCTGAAAGAGACTGGCAAGGGAGCGGCCGGTAGCCTGCGGCGCACGCACGGGCTGTTAGTGATCGCGGAGGTCGCGCTCTCGCTCGTACTACTGGTCGGCGCAGGGCTTCTCGTCCGCACACTTATCCAATTGCAGAGAGCCGAGCTGGGGTTCAATCCGCAGAACCTGTTGACGCTCAGTATCACGTTCCCGCCGCGCTACTTCGCAGAGGAGCAGCGGGCGCTCTTCTACACGGAGGTGCTGGAACGCGTCGCGGCAGCGCCCGGCGTCGAGAGCGTGGCCGCGACTACGGGGACGCCGCTCAGCGGTTTCGCGCTCGCCTTCCCATTCAAGATTGAGGGGCGGGCCGAGACGGATTCGGACGTGCCGCAGGCGACTTTCAGCTCTATCAGTCCGGGCTATTTTCGCACGATGGCGATACCGCTGCGCGCCGGACGTGAGTTCGAATCCACGGACGACCTGAATCGACCGCGCGTCGCCATTATTAACGAGACTTTTGCGCGTCGCTTCTTTCCGGCCGGGGACGCCCTCGGCAAACAGCTCACCATAGATTATCTGAGCCGTCCCGTGACGATGGAGGTCATAGGCATCGCGGCCGACGTGAAGCAGGAGACGCCGGGCGAGACGCCTGGCGTCGGCCTATACGCTCCTCTGGCTCAACTCCCCTGGCTTTCGACCATGCTCGTCGTGCGCGCGAAGGCCGACCCCGGCGGTGTCACGCAGGCGGTGCAGAAAGCCATCTGGTCTTTGAACCCTGACCAGCCGATCAAGACGAAAACAATGGAGCAGCTGCTCAAAGATTCAGCCGCGCAGCCGCGTCTATACACTTTGCTCCTGTCAATCTTTGCGGCCCTGGCCCTAGCCCTCTCGACCGTCGGCGTCTACGGCGTGATGAGCTATGCGGTCACACAGCGCACGCACGAGATAGGGGTGCGCATAGCCCTTGGCGCGCAACCCCTTGACGTGCTGCGGATGGTCGTCGGCCAGGGCATGACTCTGGCACTGATCGGAGTGGGCACGGGATTGATAGCAGCCTTTGCAATGACACGCGTGATGGCGAGCTTACTCTACGGAGTGACGGCGACCGACCCGCTAACGTACTCGGCCGTCGTCCTCCTATTAACCGGGATCGCACTGCTGGCCTGCTTGATACCTGCGCGCAGAGCGACCAGGGTCGATCCCATGATCGCCCTTAGATACGAATGAACGAAGGGATGAAGGCCGCAGGGCCGCAGGGATGAAGGAGTGGCTATTCAAGTTGAATAATTCTTTTTCATCCCTCACCCTGCGGCCCTCATCCCTTCAAGATCGGAGGTGCTGTTTGCGATGAGGACTATCTGGCAGGATGTGCGATACGGCGTGCGTATGCTGTTGAAGAGGCCGGGCTTCAGTTTGGTGGCGGTGCTGGCTTTGGCTTTGGGCATCGGCGCTAATACGGCCATCTTCTCTGTCGTCAATGCTGTTTTGTTGCGGCCGCTGGCCTTCGCCGAGCCGGAGCGATTGGTGATGGTCTGGGGCAGCGCGCCGCAGCTGGGCTTTGATCTCCTGCCGGCGACCGCCGCAGAGTCTCAAGACTGGCGCGAGCACAACCAGGTTTTCGAGCATGTCGCGGCCTTCAAAAGCTGGGCCTGGAATATGACGGGCAGCAATGGGCCGGAGCAAATCTGGGGGGCGCGCGTTTCCAGCACTCTTTTCCCTGCGCTCGGCGTCAAGCCCATCATGGGCCGCACTTTTCTGGAAGAAGAGGACAGGGTCGGTGGCAACAGGGTCGTCGTCATGGGCCACGGCCTCTGGCAGCGCAGCTTCGGCTCTGACCCCTCGATCATAGGGAAGACCGTGACGCTCAACAGCCAACCTTACACGGTGGTCGGCGTGATGCCGCCGGGCTTCAAGTTCCCCGGCGGTGAAAACATGCTGTCGGGCCTACAGTTCTCTCCGAAGACGGAGATGTGGGAGCCGCTGGCGCTCACCGGTGAAGAGCTGAGCAATCGCGGCACGCACAACATGGCCGTCATCGCCCGTTTGAAGCAGGGTGTCACGCTCCGGCAGGCTCAGGCCGATATGAGCCGTGTGGCCCGCCGCCTGGAAGAGCAATATCCGAAATTCAGCAAGGGCATAGGCGTCAAGCTCATATCCCTTCATGAACAGGTCGTCGGCGATGTCCGGCCCGCGCTCCTTATCTTGCTCGGGACGGTCGGGTTCGTGCTGCTGATAGCGTGCGCCAACGTGGCGAAT
>DASQYE010000567.1:0-4370 GCA_035639355.1 Pyrinomonadaceae bacterium | reverse complement strand
TGGCCCTCTCCTTGAGCGCGACGCCTTCGGCGCGCACTCTCTCCAACAAACCCCTGTCAGACGTACTGCTGCTGCTACTGCTTCCGTCGGCGAGCTGCTTTGTCCCCTTCGGTGTCACGTCAGGATTTTCAGGCTCCATCTCAGCCCTCTCGATTTTGGATTTTAGATTTTGGATCTTAGATTAACGTTTCTGCAATCTTGAATTTTGGAGTCCGGCTTTCAAGCTCCGCAGCGCGCCAATCCAAAATCCAAAATCTAAAATCCAAAATCGCCTAAAGCGGAATATACGCTCCCGGCTCGTTGAACTTGTTCTCGCCGCCCTTGGGCCACTCGTAAAGCCTGCCGATGTTGACGACGATCTGTCCTTCGGCGTCCAGCTCGACGTGCGCGCGATCCATAGGCCGGGGCGCAGGCCCCTCAAAGTTAATGCCCTCGCTGTCATAGCCGCTGCCATGACACGGGCACTTGAACTTATTCTCGCTGGACTTCCAGTCGGGCGTGCAGCCCAGGTGCGTGCAACGCGCGTAGATGACGAACAGCCGGTCGGAGGTTTTAGTCACCCAGATGCGGTATTGCTGCTGGTATTTCGTATCCACCCCGAGAGCGTAGTCTTCCGGGGAGCCGACGCGAAAGACGCTCGACGGCTCGAAGATGCTGCGCGGCAGAAAGAAGCGCAGGAACATCAGAAAGCTAGTGGCCAGAAAACCGAAGATGCTGGCCCAGACGATACGCCGCCGCATCTTGTTGACCGGAGGATCAGGCGTGCTCTCGACGACCGAGCCCGTGGCCTTGGCGGCCATGGGCTTTGGAATACCTTTATTGACGGCGGCGGTCGGGGTTGCGGTTGACTTGGCTGCGCCGCCGGCTCCGGCGACGCGCGACGCGGGCGGCGCTCCGGCCGGTACTTCCTTGGCCGGGGCAGCCGTCTTATCGACCGTTTCGGTTGGCGGAACAGTAGTTCTCGCAGGGGCGGGCCGCGCGGGCTTGGGAGGCGCGGCGGCCTGTGTGCCCTCCTCGGCTGTTGTGGCTTTCCCGGTCTCGCTTGCCGGGGTGGAATCCTTTACGCTCTCGGCGGATAGATCGGGATTTTCATCAGTACCCACGCCGTAAACCTCCATCTGAAACCTGGCGTAATATGGCTAAAAAAGCATCGTCGGGCCGGCGATAGACCGCTACTGTCAAGATTGACGACAGATTATACAATTCCCCGCTTCACAGGGAAGGACTCTCTGCGCCATCAACCAGAACACTTAGCATTATCATGAAGAGCGCCGTGCCAGATGATATTATTATTAATTGGCTCGGTTGCCTTACTTTATACTCTTTTCACAAGAATGTGGCAAGATTTAAATTCTACTATGAAGAGTTGACCACGCCCCGATTTGAGAGGGCCGGGGGTAGGAGAGAATCCATCTTTGACGAGCAAAAAAGCTCAGGTTCGACTCTACACGCGCGCGGGCTGTCACCTGTGCGAGGAGGCTAAACGAGAGATTCTGGCCGCCGGTTGCGCCGAGCGCTACGTGCTCGAAGAGATCGATATCGACGACGACCCGGCGCTCAGGGAGCGTTATGGGTGGGAAATCCCCGTCATCACCATCAACGGCATTAAAGCCTTCAAGTATCGCTTGACCTCCGCCGAGTTCCGGGCGAAGCTCAGACGCCTGGCGGGCGACTAAAGGCTGGCGACTAAAGACAAGCCGGAAACCTTCTCTTTAACGGCTCCCGAACCTGTGGCGATATTCCAGCGAGTTCATAAACCCGTTGACCATCTGCCGGTAGTTGTTCGGGTCTGCGTTCATGGTCTGTATCCAGTTCAGGTAAAGCCCGTCCGGGTCTCGTCTGAGATAGCCGAAGTACTGCATCACCACGAACGACTCCACGAAGAACTTCGCGTCCACCTCCGGACTCTCCATGACCTCGCGCAGCACGCGCGCCCTGCTCTTCGTATTGTTATTGAGCGCCGCTATCCAGCCGTCACGCTGCGTGGATGAGACGCCCGCAGCTTGCAGCAGCAGGTCTACGTACCCCTGGTTCGTAGTCCCATTGTACCGGCTACGGAATTCCGTGCGCGTGACAAACTCCTGCGCGAAGGCCGCCTTGCTCGCCTCCAATTCCTGCGGAGATTGGAAACCGCTGACTTTCGCCAGGTCAGGTATGAATTCGGAGTAATGCGGGAAGGCGGGGCTTCGGCCGAGGCTCGCCGCATAGAACTTGTATACGAAGTAGCCGCGCTCGCGGAATTCTGGCGAGCGGAAAAAGCCCGACGAGACCTCCACGCGGTCGCAAGCTGTGTTGCCCGGCGCGCAGTTGTTTAGAATGTCCTGCCACGCGTTGAACCCTTGAGGCTCCGGCTCGCGGTTGAGAAAGTCTATGTAGTGCTGGCGGACGAAGAAGGCCGTGGCATCAATGGGATTGGCGGCGTTGGCAACATCGTTGCCGTTATCATTGATCTTTACGCTCGCAACGTTCGTCGTTCCGAGCGCAGCGCCGCTCGTCGGATTACTCAGCTTGATATTAAAAGTCTCCGCCCCTTCCACAAAGACATCGTCAACGATGCTCAAAGAGAAAGTCTTTGAAGTCTCTCCGGAAGCGAAGCGCAGAGTCCCGGCGGCAGTCGCGTAATCGCAGCGCGAGGAGGCAACGCCTGTGAGACCGCTCGAAGCGGGGTCACACTCGGTCAGACCCGCCGTGTCGGAGGATGAGTAGTTGACGGCGACGGCCGAATTCGTCTTGCCCGTGCGTATGACGGTCACGTTGAAGGAGCCGACGCCCTCTGACAGATTGTAGCTCGTCTGGCCCAATTTGAGCGCGGCGTTCAAGGCCGTGAAGCTCGCCGTGTAGGTCGTACTCACGGAAGGGACGAAGATATTGTGAGTGGCGGCAAGATTATCCGACCAGGAGCTGAATCCATAGGTCACGCCGCCGAGCGTCTGCTGTGGGGCAACGCCTATGGTTCTGCGCATCCCGACCACGTTCACTTCCGCGTAGGGCGTGACGTGCGGCTGGCCGTCCAGAGTGATCCGCAAGCCGGAGGGATTCGTCCTCAGTGTAATGATCGAAGTGAGCGGCGTTATGTCGCGGGATGACGTATGCGTCAGCCCCTTGGAATCCTTCACGGTCAGATAAATCCTATAACGGACGTTGGCGGATGTTTCGCCGGTCACTGGGATGACGAACGAACCGCTCTTTGCGCCGCTGGTCGCGGGCAGGAACGGATGCATGTGCGTGTCGTGATGGAAATCCACCTGCCACGTAAAAGCGCTCGCCGGTAGCGTTCCGTCCTCGGTGTCCGTGCCCGTTCCCGAATAATTTACAGTCTGGCCCGCGCTGTACTTTGCGCCGGAGACGGGCGAAGTGATCGAGCCCGTGGGCGCATGGTTGACCGTGACCGTCAGCGTCGCGCTGTTGCTCGTCGCGCTCCCAAAGCTGTTGGACACGACGCAGCGAAATTGCGCTCCGTTATCGGAAGCGCTCACGGGCGGAGTCGTAAAGCTGGGCGAAGTCGCGCCCGCGATGTTGACGCCGTTCTTCTGCCATTGATAGCTGAGCGGAGCGCTTCCGGTCGCACTGACGCTAAACGTCGCCGTCTGGCCCACTGCCACGGTGCGGTTCGACGGGTGCGTGGTGATCGTCGGCGGCGTCTGGTTGACGGTGTATTGAATCTGGAAGACAGCGCCCGCGCCCCGCGCCAGGTAATAGAGGCTGCCGTCCGCTGCGACCTGCAAATCAACGGGCGATGCAATGCCCGTGGCAAAGCCCGTCGATGTGTTGGTCGCGGGGTCGAGCCTGCGAATCCAGCCGCTGCAAAAATCCGCGAAGAAATATTTGCCCGTGTAGCCGCTCGGGAACTGTGCGATTGGCGGATTATAGAAAGCCCCGCCGGTTATGGCGCATCCGGTCGTCTCGCTGCTGCCGTGTCCGTAAGTGAAAAGCGGGTCGCGAAAACCCGGATTCGAGCAGACGCCCTCGCACGTGGGCCAACCATAGTTGGCCCCTGCAACGCCGTCGTTGATCTCCTCCGTAGTATTCTGGCCGACATCGTTTATGAACATGCGGCCCGTCCCCGGCTGAAACGCAAACGTGTAGGGATTGCGCAGGCCCAGGGCCCATATCGCGCGGTTGTTCCCCGCCGCGGTGTTGAAGAACGGATTATCCGAGGGGATCGTCCCGTCGGCGTTAATGCGCAGCATTTTCCCCAAAAGATTATTGAGCGTTTGCGAATTGCTCGGCGTGGCGTTCTCGCCGACGGCGATATAGAGCTTTGCGTCCGGGCCGAAGTGCATCGCTCCGCCGTTATGGTTGGTCGCGCCGCTGAGGTCGTTCAAGTCCAGCAGGACAAGCTCGCTGCCGGGGACTACGACATCGCCGCT
>DASQYE010000566.1:0-5509 GCA_035639355.1 Pyrinomonadaceae bacterium | reverse complement strand
TCCGATGGGCCCGTTCACGCTCGGCGACTTCGTGGGGCTCGACACGACCTATTACATCGCCGAGATCATGTTCAACGAGTTCCGCGAAAAACGTTTCGCTCCGCCACCGCTTCTCAAGCGCATGGTGCTAGCAGGTCTCTACGGCCGCAAAACAGGGCGCGGGTTCTACGACTACACCACAGACCCCAAGAATCCGACGCCCATGAATCTCCTTTAAAAAGCAGTGAAGAGTGACAAGTGACGAGTGACAAGCCTGGAACTTGGCTTTGAACATGACTTTGAACAAGTCTTTAACTCGTCACTTGTCACTCGTCACCGAGTCACTGTCTTCTTATGGTTATTTTCGAGTTGCGCGACGCCCTGGCGATTGTGCGTCTCAATCGCCCCGAAAAGATGAACGCCCTGTCGCGCCGCGCCCTGGACGAGCTGGACGAGGCGTTTGCGCGCGTAGAGCTTGAGCCGGACGTGCGCGCCGTTATCCTGACGGGCACGGGCGAGCGCGCCTTCAGCGCGGGCACGGATATTGTGGAGCTTGCGGCGCTGGATGAGGAGGGAGCGCGAGACGCGGCGCGACGCGGACAGCAGGTCTGCAACCGCATAGAGCAGGCGAGCGTGCCCGTGATCGCCGCCGTGAACGGCGTGGCCGCAGGCGGCGGCTGCGAACTGGCCCTCGCCTGCCACCTTCGCATCGCCTCGACGCGCGCACGGTTTAGCCTGCCGGAGACGAAACTCGGCCTGATACCCGCCTACGGCGGCACGCAGCGCCTGGCGCGCAAGGTCGGCCCGAGCGCCGCCCTGGAGATGATGCTGACGGGCGCGGAGCTACCTGCGGAAGAAGCACACCGCGCCGGGCTGGTCAATCGCGTCACACAGCCCGAACATCTCTTGGCCGAGGCCGAATCGCTCGCCGGCGAGATCGCAAGGCTCGCGCCGCTGGCGATTCGCGCCTGCCTTCGTTCGGTCGTGCGCGGTCTGGAGATGCCGCTCGAAGATGGCCTCGCGCTTGAAGCAGAACTCTTCAGCGGCCTCTTCTCGACTGAAGACATGCGCGAGGGCACGCGCGCCTTTCTGGAAAAACGCGCGCCCGTCTTTAAGGGGAAGTAATTGGCTAGACAGTCCGCCGAACCGTGCTAGAATAGCGCTCAAGGGGGTAACAACCATGAGCGAAGACCTTACACAAAAACTGCCAACCTCACAGGACGGCACGCTCGCTCAGATTCTCACAACAGTTCAGAATCTAAGCACAACTGTTCAGAGACTAGACACACGATTAGAAAGCCTGGAACAGCGGTTCGGAAGCCTGGAACAAAAGTTCGGAGGCTTGGAGCAGAGGTTCGTCAGCCTGGAACAGAAGGTTGATGAGCGGCTTTACGACACCCGCCCCGTCTGGGAGAAGGTGCAGGCGGACATCGCAGGGTTGCAGGAAGGGCAACTGAGTCTAAAAGAAAGTCAGCAGCGCCTGCAAGAATCACAAGACTCTCTGGCCAGGGAGATAAATACGCACTGGCGCGATATGAATCGCAAGCTCAGTATCTTCAACGACACTCTGGCCGAGATACAGGCTGATTACAGAGACATATATGATCGCGTGCGCGGACTGGAGAGGCAGAGTTCCTGAACGGCTCACGAACCAATGAACATTTGAGAGCGCTCGGTTGGAACGCGAAGCCGGGTGATAAGCGTTGAGTTCCAAAACTCGAACTCGTCACTCATCGCTTGTCACCGAGTCACTGCCTTCTTTATACTTCCGAAACGTTTTCAACTTTTCATTGATCGGAGCGTCTTCGAGGAAACTCTTGCAGCCCGTCACGCATCAAGGACACCTGAAGGCGGAAGGCTTTCGCTTCGCGCTCGTCGCCAGTCGCTGGAATGATTTTCTGACCGCGCGGCTCGTGGAGGGCGCGCTCGATGCGCTTGAGCGTCTGGGCGCGGACGAAAAGGCGGTGGCGCTTTTCAAAGTGCCGGGCTCGTTCGAGATTCCGCTGCTGGCGCGCAAGCTCGCCGCCACCGGCAAGTACGATGCGGTCGTCTGCCTGGGCACGATCATTCGCGGCGAGACGCCACACTTCGAGTACATCGCCGGCGAGGTCACAAAGGGGATCGCGCAGGCCGGAATGGAGACGGGCGTGCCGGTCGTCTACGGCATCGTCACGGCGGATACGCTGGAACAGGCGATTGACAGGGCCGGCGTCAAGGCCGGCAACAAGGGGTTCGAGGCCGCCATGTCGGCCGTCGAGTTAGTTAATCTTTATAAGACGGTGGCAAGCGATAAGTGACGAGTGACAAGCAAGACCGCTTTTCCTCGCCACTCGTCACTCGTCACTCATCACTGGTGTTATATGGGGTCTAGACGTAAGGCGCGTGAGTGCGCCTTGCAAATGCTCTTTGCGGCTGATATTGCCGAAACCCGTGCGGACGAGCTTGTGCGCTCGTACTGGGCGGAGTTGAGTGACGAGGATACGGAGCCGTCGGCGCGCGAGTTTGCGACGCGGCTGGCTACGGGAACGCTCGCGCACCTTTCGGAGCTGGACGAGCGCATACGCTCGCGCGCAGAGCACTGGCGCATCTCGCGTATGGCCGTCGTCGATCGCAATATCCTGCGGCTGGCCGTCTACGAGTTCCTGCACGAGCCTACGCCGCGCACCGTCGCCATCAACGAAGCGCTCGAAATCGCCCGGCGCTTCTCCACCTACGAGGCGACGCAATTCATCAACGGCATCCTCGACGCCATCAAGCGAGACCTGGACGAGCAGCATCCGCAGGAAATAGTCTCGACAGAAGAGGGGCACGAATCGGAAGAAGAAGAGGATGACGACGAGCAACACACCGTTTCGGCCTGACCCCCGCATCGGGAAATGCCTGTCCGTTTGTGTTGCGCTCGTCGCGCTCGCCTTCGCCGGCGTCTCTTTCGCAGGAGGACAGCCGCAGCAGCAGCAGTCGTCTCCGCCTCTGGTCGCGCCCGCTACCCCGGCGCGTACCTTTCCGAAAGAGATTCGCGGCTACAAAGTCGAGCGCGCCAGGGTAGAGATCAAAAAATCGAAAGATGAGAAGGGCCGCGCCCGGTCTACGGATGCGGCGACTACAACGACGACGGCCGATCCGGATGCCCTCATACAATTCGGAGAGCCGCGCATCGCGCAGATGACGCCGCTAGGGATCACCATGGAAGTGCCGGTCACGGTCGCCGCCGTCAAACAGGGAGGCCGCGTAGACTTTCTCACCTTCGAGGACATGGTCGTCAACGGCACGCCCGTGACGATCGAAGACTACATGCTTCCGTTCGATCTGCCGAACAAACGCGCGGTGCTTTTGCCAGCGCCGGTTCGCGTCTTCATCTCCGCGCCGCGCGCACTGCTAGGCGCTCTGGGCGAGTGGAACGATTCAAAACAGGAGTGGCCTGTGACGGGCCGCGTCTACGTCTTCGGGCGTTTCAAGAAATTCCTCTTCAGCTTCAAGCGCGTCGTGCCCGTCGAGTTGAGCGCGACGCTGCCGAACCCGCTCAAGAACAGGCAGACGACCGACCCGGCCATCAAGCAAGAGACCCAAACATCCACGCCCTAGAAAACCTGTACGGGCGCAGCCCTCCTACATTTCAGCCCGGATTGCCGTATCTCAACTCGACGACCTTCGCTTTGCCGAACCTGTAGACGGTGACGACGAAGAGCTTGTCGAATTCCGTATCGGCGATGGGAGCGATGGGGCCAGCGCCCAGCTTCTCTATAATCAGCGGGACGGTGTTGCTATGACCGGCGACGAGCGCGGCTTCGCCTCTATGGTTCGACAACAGGTGTTTGACGAGCGCGTCCGGGTCTTTGGCGTCGATCTCGGTGACGGGTAAGCCCAGACGATCCGCCAAGGGTTGAACGGTCTGCTGCGTGCGCGGGAACTCGGTCGCGTAAACGGCGCGTATGTTTGCTCCTTCGAGGACGCGCGCGAGCGCAAGTGATCGCGCCTGGCCGTCGGCGCTAAGCGGCGGGTTGTCGGGCGGGGTCTGACCCTTTTCCGCGTGACGAACGATCAGCACGGTCGTCACGGGCGAGAAGAAGCATAGATAGCCAATCAAGAGCGACGCCGCCAGCAGGAGCGTCGAAAGATACAAAGGCCAAAGTTTCAACCATGCGCGCCGTTCCGCCATCGGGTTTGGTTCCTCCATGAACGATCTTCTAATTCGCGTGCGACTTGATTATACGTCGCGCGACGGGCCGTTGAGGGCACAAATGAGGATTATATCGTGGAGGCTGTGAAGGGCGTCGCGCAGAGAGAGAAAGGGAGCGTTGCCGGATGCAATAGAAAGCGTAAGATGATAGGCTATTATTTTCAATCAAAAAGGGGAGATGCTGGCTGCTGCTGCTGGTGCGCTTCCGCCCGGCGGCGCTCACAGCTCTTTCCGGCGCGTGAGGTGATAAAGCATTGAGCGAACATCAAAACAATAAAGACCTCTCACAAGTGATCGCGGAGAATTTCGGGGCCAACGCCACCTACGTAGAGGGGCTGCTCAGTCGCTTTCGCAGCGACCCGTCGCTGGTGGACGAATCATGGCGCGCCTACTTCACGGAGTTGCTGGGCGACGACTCGGCTGCCGCGCCCGCGACACGCGCGCCCGAAGGTACGGATAACGGTCGCGCCGCCGCCACCACAGCAGGAGCGGCCGCGATTGGGAGAGACGCAGCAGGAGAAGGAGGCGCGTCGCCGGCGACGAGTACGACGACGGCCCCTGCGACGAGCGCAGCACAGGCCGCCGGGAGCGCGCCTGCGCCCGCGCCGCAAAGAGAGCCAGCGCCTTCCACTGCGACCGCGACCAAAGCCGATGCGACGACCATTGATGCCACGCCGATTCGCGGCGGCGCGCTCAAGATCGTCGAGAACATGGAGGCGAGCCTCGCGGTTCCGACGGCGACTTCGCAGCGCCGCGTGCCCGTCAAGGTGTTAGACGAGAATCGCCGTATCATCAACAGGTATCTGCAAGAGAACGGCCGCAGCAAGGCTTCTTACACGCACCTGGTCGCCTGGGCCATCATCCGCGCCCTGGCCGATTTTCCGCAGCTCAACGACGGGTTCGAGACGGTTGACGCACAGCCCATGCGCCTGCGCCGCGAGAGCGTCAATTTCGGCGTCGCCATAGACCTCGCCAAAAAGGACGGCTCACGCACGCTGCTCGTCCCCAATATAAAGGGCGCGAACCATTTGCGCTTCTCGGAATTCCTGGCCGCTTACGACGACGTGGTCAAGCGCGCGCGCACCGGCAAGCTTCAGATTCCAGACTTTCAGGGCACGACCATCTCCCTGACCAATCCAGGGACGATCGGGACGGTGGCCTCCATGCCGCGCCTGATGGCGGGCCAGAGCGTCATCGTCGCCACGGGCGCCATCGAGTACCCGGCCGAATACCAGGCGATGGCTCCGGAGGTGCTCTCGCAGCTCGGCATCAGCAAGGCTATGACGATCAGCAGCACCTACGATCACCGCGTCATACAGGGCGCGGAGGCGGGCGCATTCCTCGCGCGCGTCC
>DASQYE010000565.1:0-6385 GCA_035639355.1 Pyrinomonadaceae bacterium | reverse complement strand
GCCGCCGGCGAGCTTCGCCAGTCGCTCCTGCAATTTCTCGCGGTCGTAGTCCGAGGTCGTCTCCGCTATCTGGTTGCGTATGGTGGCGACGCGGCCCTGGATCGCACGGGCCTCGCCCGCGCCCTCGACGATGGTCGTCGTGTCCTTATCGACGATCACGCGCTTGGCCGAGCCTAGGTCGGTCGCCTGCACGTTCTCAAGCTTGATGCCGAGGTCTTCCGTGATGAGACGGCCGCCCGTCAAGATGGCCAGGTCTTCCAGGATGGCTTTGCGGCGGTCGCCGAAGGCCGGGGCCTTGACGGCGCACACCTTGATCGTGCCTCGCAATTTATTGACGACCAGCGTCGCCAGCGCATCGCCATCGACATCCTCCGCGACGATGAGAAGCGAACGTCCCTGTCCGGCCGATTGCTCAAGCACGGGCAGAAGATCGCGCATCGCCGAAATCTTTTTCTCGTGGAGCAGAATCAAAGGGTCTTCGAGCACTGCTTCCATGCGATCGGTATTGGTGACGAAGTAAGGCGAGAGATAGCCGCGATCGAACTGCATTCCCTCCACGATGTCCAGCTCCGTTTGCAGCGTCCTGGATTCCTCGACCGTCACGACGCCGTCTTTGCCCACCTGCTCCATCGCTTCGGAGACCAGGTTGCCGATCTGGCGGTCGTTGTTGGCCGACACACTGGCGACGTTGGCCAGCTCCTCTTTACCCTTGATCTTCTTCGACATCCGCTCAAGCTCTGCGACGGCGGCCTCGGTCGCCATCTGTATGCCGCGCTGCAAAGCCATAGGGTTTGCGCCCGCCGTGACGTTCTTCACGCCTTCGCGGAAGATGGCCTGAGCGAGCACGGTCGCGGTGGTCGTGCCGTCGCCCGCCGTGTCGTTCGTCTTTGTAGCCACCTCTCTGACCATCTGCGCGCCCATGTTCTGATACTTATCGTCAAGATCAATCTCACGGGCGACGGTGACGCCGTCTTTAGTAATCACGGGCGAGCCGTAGCTTTTACCGATGACGACGTTGCGCCCCTTCGGCCCGAGCGTGACGCGCACCGCATTGGCCAGGATATTCACGCCCTGAAGCATGGCGCTTCGCGCATCCTCCCTGAACTTCAATTCTTTCGCTGCCACTTTGTTTTTCTCCTCGAAAATTTGTATTCAGCGATCAAGCACCAGCTGCTACTTGTAAAGCCAGCGAGCCTTTCACCGAACTTCTTAACAATTGATTACCGTTCTCATTCCGCGATCATCTTCATACCGGAGCGCGTCGCTCTTCCGACCTGCACGCGCGCGGGACGAAGAAGGCGCTCGCCCATTCTGTAGCCGCGACCGTATTCGGCCGTCACGACGCCATCGCGCTCCGCGTCAACCTCTATGGTATCGACCGCCTCGTGAAGCTGCGGGTCGAAGGGTTGGCCCACGGCGGGCACGGGCTCGACGCCTGCGGCCTCAAGCGCGCTCAGGAAATTACTGGCCGTGCCGCGCACGCCCTCAAGCAGAGACTCGAAAGAGCTGCCGCCCTCGGCCGCCTCAAGGGCGCGTTGCAGGTTATCGGCGACGGGCAAAATGGCGGCGATAAAATCCGCCTTCTCTCGCCGCGCGCGTTCGTCGGCGGCGCGATTGAGCCGCGCGCGCGTTTCGTCCGTCTCGCGCTGCAACTGTGCGCGCAGCTGCTCGAAACGAGACTGTACCTCTAATAGCTTTTGCTCGGCTGAGCGCGCTCGCTCCTCCAACTGCTGCACATAACCAGGCTTCGGCGAAGGCGATTCTCCAGAAACGCTCTCGCCCTCGCCTGTGTCCGGCGCATCGCTATTGCCGCCTACATCTTTCAAATTGACGCGCCGGCGATCAGTGACGCGAATCTCCTCGGCCGAAGAGGACGCCGACTTGCCGTCGCGCGCCTCCGCTGCCGCCCCTTTTTCTTTCATACTCCGACTCTTTTTCTCCCTGCGAAAAGATACCATAAAGACAGTGATAAGTGACTCTGTGGCGAGTGACGAGCCTGGACAAGCTTTTAACTCGTCACTAATCACTTGTCACTCGTCATTGCATTTAATTTATTTTAATTTCGACGCGGCGCGCTTTCGGCTCTTTGCGTTTGGGCAGCCTCAAGCGCAGCACGCCGTCCTTGTACTCGGCCGTGATCGCCTTTTGATCGACCATGGAGGGCACGCCGAAGCGTCTCAGGAAACGGCCGCGCGGACATTCGGCGCGGCGCTGGTTCTCCTCTTCGATTACACGCACGCCGCGAATCGAGAGACGGTCGTCGTCCAGATCGATCTCCAGCGCCGAGCGTTCGATGCCGGGCAGATCGAGCGAGATGACGTACTCGGATTCGTTCTCGTAAACATCGGCGGGCGGGTACCAATCGGCGCGCTCCATCTCCTGCTCGTCGGGAGCATCATTGGCGCGCGCGCGCCGCTCCGTGGCCTCTTCAAACAAACGGTTCATGCGATCCTGTAGCCCGACCAGGTCGCCCATCGGTTTCCATCTATTCGACATCAGCGTAACCGAGGGATGAGGGCCGCAGGGATGAGGGATTAAGAAAGAGCTATTGAGTCAAAAACTCAACGCGCCTTCATTCAACCCATTTCATCCCTCATCCCTGCAGCCCTCATCCTTTCCTTATGCTACCGCCGCGGCGGCTTCGGTGTTGAGTCTCATCGCGTCTCCGTCGGCTGTGACGCGTATGGTCTGGCCCGGCGCGATCTCGCCGCGCAGCAGCTTCACCGCCAGCGGATTCTGAACGAGCGTCTGTATGGCGCGTTTTAAAGGACGCGCGCCGTAGTTCGGATCATAGCCTTCGCGCGCCAGAAGCTGACGGGCCGAATCGTCGAGCACGAGCGTGATATTGCGCTCGTTCAACATCGCGCGCAGGCGCTCAAGCTGCACGTCTATGATCTGCGAAATCTGCTCGCGCGAGAGTTGATGGAAGATGACTATATCATCAATGCGGTTCAGGAACTCCGGCTTGAAGTGAAGACGCAGCTCCTGCACGACAGCTTCGCGCACCTGCTCCTCGTCGCCCTCGGCCGCCTGTATCTCGCGCGACCCGAGGTTCGAGGTCATAATCAAGACGGTATTCTTGAAATCCACCGTGCGTCCCTTTGAATCGGTCAATCGTCCGTCGTCAAGGATTTGCAGCAGGATGTTGAAGACATCCGGGTGCGCCTTTTCGATCTCGTCGAAAAGGATTACGGAGTAAGGGCGGCGGCGCACGGATTCCGTCAACTGCCCGCCCTCTTCGTAGCCGACGTATCCGGGCGGCGCTCCGATCATGCGCGCGACCGCGTGCTTCTCCATGTACTCGGACATGTCCAGGCGCACCATTGCGCGCTCGTCGTCAAAGAGAAACTCTGCCAGCGCCCGCGCCGTCTCGGTCTTACCGACGCCCGTTGGCCCAAGAAAGATGAAAGAGCCTATGGGACGGTTCGGGTCCTGTAGCCCTGCGCGTGCGCGGCGCACGGCATTGGCGACCGCCGTCAAAGCCTCGTCCTGACCGATGACGCGATTGCGCAGCCGCTCTTCCATCGTCACCAGCTTGTGCATCTCGCCTTCGAGCATCTTAGAGACGGGCACGCCCGTCCACTTGGCGACGACCTCGGCCACGTCCTCTTCGTCAACCTCTTCCTTGAGCATGACGCCGTCCGTCTGCAATTCTGCGAGCTTGGCCTGCTCCGCCTCAAGCTTTCTTTCAAGCTCTGGAATTTGACCGTACTGAAGCTCTGCGGCGCGCGCCAGATCGCCTGCGTTGCGCGCCTGCTCCAATTGCAGCTTCAGCTTGCCAAGCTCCTCCTTGGCCTGGCGCATCAGCTCAATCTCTTCCTTCTCCGATTGCCACTTGGCCTTCATCCCGCCGGAGCGCTCCTTTAGATCGGCGATCCGCTGCTCGATATCACGGAGGCGGCCTCGGGCGCGCTCGTCCTCCTCGCGCGAGAGCGCCTGCTTCTCAATCTCAAGCTGCAAGATTTCGCGTTCGAGCTGGTCTATCTCCTGCGGCAGAGAATCTATCTCTATGCGCAGGCGTGATGCCGCTTCGTCAATCAAGTCGATGGCCTTGTCAGGCAGGAAACGATCCGTGATGTAACGATTCGAGAGCGTCGCCGCAGCCACAATCGCGGAGTCCTTGATGCGCACGCCGTGATGCTGCTCATAGCGGTCTCTCAAGCCCCGCAGGATCGCAATCGTGTCTTCGACCGTGGGCTCTCCGACATAAACTTGCTGGAAGCGGCGCTCAAGCGCTGCGTCCTTTTCAATGTGCTTCTTATATTCGGCGAGCGTGGTTGCGCCTATACAGCGCAGCTCGCCGCGCGCCAGCGCAGGCTTCAACATATTGGACGCGTCAATCGCGCCTTCGGCCGCGCCCGCGCCGACCAGCGTATGCAGCTCGTCTATAAAGAGGATGATCTGGCCCCGCGCATTCTCAATCTCTTTGAGCACGGCTTTGAGACGGTCTTCAAACTCGCCCCTGTACTTAGCGCCCGCAAGCATCGAGCCCAGGTCGAGGCCGACCAGTCGCTTATTACGCAAGCTCTCGGGCACATCGCCCGAGACGATTCTCTGTGCGATGCCCTCTACGATGGCTGTCTTGCCGACGCCCGGCTCGCCTATGAGCACCGGGTTGTTCTTAGTGCGGCGCGAGAGCACCTGTATGGTTCGGCGTATCTCGTCGTCGCGGCCTATGACGGGGTCAAGCTTGCCCTGGCGCGCCAGGTCGGTCAGGTCTTTCGCATACTTGGAGAGCGCTTGGTAGTTGGCCTCCGCGTTCTGATCCGTGATGCGCACGCCGCCGCGAGTCTGCTCGATCACTTTGAGAAGATCGTCGCGGCTGACGCCGTGCTGGCGCAAGATAGTTCCGGCTTGCCCGTCCTTCTCGTCCGCGATGGCCAACAAGAGGTGCTCGGTAGAGATGTACTCGTCCTGCATCTCTTCGGCCTGCTTCTGCGCGGCGTTGAAAATCTGGCTCAGACGCGGGCTGAAATATTGCTGGCCGCCCTGCACTCTGGGAAAACGCGCGACGGCCGCCTGTATATCGTTTAGAACGACCTGCACGTTGGCCCCCAGCTTGCCGAGCACTGGACGCACAATCCCTTCCGACTGCTCAAGCATGACCAGCAGCAGATGCTCCGGCTCGACCTGCTGATTCTGATTTCGCTCGGCCACTTCGATGGCCGATTGAACGGCCTCCTGGCCGCGCAATGTGAATTTATCTAAACGCATGTTGTCTCTAAAAAAATAGAAATTACTGCTGCCCGCTGGACACTTTTTGATTCCCCGGCGGGCTAATTTTTGAGAGGAGGACGGGGGCTCAAGAGGCGATCAACGCCGAGAGCCCCCGTCCACACAGGCTCATCCGAGCCGCCCTCGAAAGCTTTAACGGCCAGCGGCCTTCTGCGACTTCTCACCGACGCCGGTCTGTACGTTCTGCGCCTGCGCCTCGATGGCGCGGCTGCCGTCCGTTTCCTGTGCTCCCTCGCCGCTGATATTTATGCGGCGCGCTTTGACCTCTTCGCGCTTGGGCAAGCTGACGCGCAACACGCCGTTGCGATACTCGGCCACTGCGCCGTCGGCCGAAACCGTCTGCGGCAGAGTAAAGGAGCGCGTGAAAGAGCCGTAGGAGCGCTCAACGCGATGGTAATTGTCGCCGTCGTCCTTCTTCTCGAATCGGCGCTCGCCGCGCAGCGTGATGACGTTGTTCTCTACGGTGAGATCAAAGTCCTCACGGTTCATGCCCGGCAGCTCGGCTTCGAGCACTATCTGGTCCTTATTCTCGTAGATGTCAACGCTCGGGTTCCAAGCGCCACGCGCTATGCCCTCGTCGCCGAAGGCGCGCGAAAGATTGGTGGAAAATAGACGATTGACCTCGTCCTGTAGAGTGCGTAGGTCACGGAACGGGTCGTAGCGTACGATGCTCATCTCAACTTCCTCCTTCTAAACAATTCCTTTTTCTTCAGTAAATTCCAGACTTCGCCGAAAACTCGTCGATGATTTACAAGGTTCTCGGCTGCTGAGTGCAGGGGTATAATAAAGGTTGAGTGTGTCTTTGTCAAGCCCCCTTTTGACCAAATTTTGAGCCTCACTCACCGTGCGATATGCTGTCGCAAGCGGCAGCGGAGAAATATAGTTTGACAGTTACGTTCAATGGGTGTAGATTATTTGGCCAGACAAGGAAAAAGCCGAATGATCGACGAAAAAGACGCTCGAATTCTTGAAGTTCTTCAAAAAGAGGGCCGCACGAGCAACGTAGAGCTTGCAAGGGTGGCGGAACTGACCCCCTCGGCGACGCTTGAGCGGGTCAGAAAGCTGGAGGAGCGCGGGCTAATCAAAGGCTATATGGCGACGCTCGATCCAAAGTCGCTTGACCTGGGGCTGGTCGCTTTCATCTTCGTGC
>DASQYE010000564.1:0-2410 GCA_035639355.1 Pyrinomonadaceae bacterium | reverse complement strand
TCTGATCCTGTGGGCACCAGTTGACTATGCGATTGCCGCGATAGATGTGGCCCTCTTCATAAAGGCGCACGAAGACTTCACGCACGGCGCGCGAGAGTCCCTCGTCCATAGTGAAGCGCTCGCGCGACCAATCGACGGATGCCCCTTCGCGTCGCATCTGCCTGGTGATCTGACCGCCGGACTCCTGCTTCCATTGCCAGACGCGCTCGATGAACTTCTCGCGCCCGATGTCGTGCCGGCTCAGTCCTTCCTTCTTCAGCTGGTCGCTCACGACCTTCTGCGTCGAGATGCCTGCGTGATCCAGGCCGGGCAGCCACAGCACGCGATAGCCCCGCATCCTTTTATGACGCGACATGACATCCATCAGGGTGTGTTGAAGCGCGTGGCCCATGTGCAGGGAACCCGTCACGTTCGGCGGCGGAATGACGATCGAGTAGACGGGCGCGCCCTGGTCGCGGTTCGTCTCGGGCGCAAACGCGCCAAGCTCTTCCCAGCGCGCGTAATGACGCTGCTCGGCCTGTTTCGGGTCGTAGGTTTTCGGAATGTCCATGATTTACAGCAATCAGCGATCAGTAATCAGCGTTGAGGCCATTGTAAAGCAATCGCGTTTTATCCTAAAGCTGGTGGCAGACCCGGCCGTGCGCCGGGCGCTGGATAAAAAAGGATCGAGCCGGAGGGCGGCCCGTGCTGGCCTGGGCCGCCCTCCGGCTCGATTCGCCGGTCAACAGGTTTACGCTTTGACTATTGCGTGCGCGTCTTTTCCCGTTCGAGATGACGCCGGATTAGCAGCTCCGCCAGTTGCGGGACGACCTCCCAGGCGACCTCTTCTATGACCCTGTCGGAAATCTGTTCGACGGCGCGGCGCGCAATCGCGTCGATCACCTCGGGCGACAACTGGCTCAGAGTAATCTGGCCTACGGGCGGCGCTTGGACTTCGGCGGAAGCGGCAGCAGCAGCAGCAGGGCTTTCATGCGCGGGCTCAGGTGAGGGCTGGCTGACGGCCTCCCCTGCGTGTGGCGCAGACGCGCTCGTCGAAGGCTCTTCGACGGGAGCGAAATCCGCGCGCTGCTCGTCGCCCGCGAGCTGGGCCTCGACGAACTCTCCGACCTCCGGCTCGACCGCCGCCAGCTCCTCTTCGTATTCCTCAAGCGTGTCGGCGTCCATAGTGAACGCCTCGTCCTGAAGGTCTAGAATGTAGTCGTCCGCCTCGGATGCGTTTCGGCCTGGCAACGCCTCGTCCAGTTCCAGCAGTGCGTCGTCGCTGAGCGCGACGCGAGACATGCTCGCACCCATGCTCGTCGAGGCGGAAGCAGCGACGGCGGCGCCGGTGGCGGCCACGACGGCGCTCTTCTTCTCAGGCGCGGAGAAAGAAGCAAGGGTTTGCTGCAAAGGATCGTAGCCGCGCTCCTGGCTAGGAGTTTCCAATTCCAGCTCTCCAAAGTCAGCGGCGACCGGCGAGACGGCCGCCTGCGGCCGGCCGTTATCGTCAGCGCCGCTGTTGAAATCCTCTAGGGGCGCGCTTTCGTCCATCTTATCCTCCCGAACAGTTTCTACGGGCGCAGCTGCGCTACGGTGCGCGCTTTCATCCATGGGCCGCTCTTCTGCCTCACCTTGCTCTCGCCTCGGAAGCGGGGCCGTATCGGCCGTCGAGCGTTCTAAAGCTTCTCTCGCCGTCTCGCTCGCAGCGGGCGGCTCAACAGAAGGCGGCAAAGAGAGGTCACGAGTGGTGGCTTCCTCCTCGGACGCTTCGCGGCCCAGAAGCGCACCCACACGCTTTACGAGTTGTCGTATTGATTGAAAAGGCTTGGTCAAGTAATCATCCGCGCCGACTCTGCGCGCCTCCGCTTCATCGAACGGCTCGAAGGAGCCGACGAGGAGCATGACAGGGATGTGGCGAAATCGCTCGTCCCGTTTGATATGCTCGCAGACCTCGTAGCCGCTCATCCCCGGCATGAAGATGTCAACGAGCACTATATCGGGGCTCACTTCCTCAAGTCTCTGGATGGCCTGCGCGCCGTTGCCGACCGTCGTCACCTCCATGCCTTCGTCGGCGAAGGTCAGGTCTACGACCTTCCGAATCGTCATCGAATCATCGGCAAGCAACAGTTTGCGTCCGGCCACCAAAACCAGTCTCCTTTAGTATGAGGCGAGCGCCATCAAGCGGGCTATGTGTCGAGCAAAAGATGGCGCGGGGGCAAGTAAGAACCGCTCGCGCGGCCTGGCGTTCGGCGCAGACCGCTATCAAGAAACCTAACACCCGCCGCGCGGGCGCGTCAAGACTTTTATAGTGGAAGGAAAAAGAGGAGACTCGCAATCCCCACCGGGCTCGCACTCATGGAGGGCTAACGGCCCATATTTCCAAGGGCTTGCGCGTGGCCCGCCGCGTTAATATCGTCGGCCGTGCCGGGCA
>DASQYE010000563.1:0-7522 GCA_035639355.1 Pyrinomonadaceae bacterium | reverse complement strand
GCCGCGCCGCTCGGCGGCCTCTCGCCAGTTATTCGCAGCCGTCGCCGCCGCCGGACGGCCCTCTTTCCCGCCCAGATAATTTTTGATCTCTTCGGGCGTGGCGAGAGCGCGGGCTGATTCGGGGACGGCCGCATTGAAAGCCATGAATCTCTGCTGGCCCGCGAATTCCAGTCGATAGACGCCTGCCTCTCGAAAGACGCCGAACGGTCGCCGGGACAGCTCGCGCGCTTTAACTCGCGTCGTGTGCCCGTCCGCGTTCGTTACCGTCACATCCACATCCGCGTGAGCGTTTATGCGGACGGGCTCGCCGATGGTTACTGAGATGGGCTCATCGCGCGCTCTTCCGGCGGCGCTCAGGATTGAATACGCGAGCGCAGGTAAGGCTGGCGAAAGGCCCAGCTCGCTCGCCTCTCGCTCGGGCGAAGTCGCCAGCAGCAGCATTGATCCCATCCCGGCTTTCGCCGACACGAATGCGGGCTCGCGGTCGCTCCAACGCGCGAGCGTTACGGCCCCCTCGCGCGGCGTCAGGACAAACCCCGCGCGCACGCGCGTCGAGCGCAACGCCGCAAGAGCGCTCTGGCCCATAGTGCGCAGCGCGGGCGCGTCCGCGTCCACCGCTCCGAAGCCGAAAGGCTCCGTGGCGTTCGTGCGCGAAAGGGAGACGAAAGGCAGCGCGCTTCCCTGCTCTGTGGCGGCCAGCGCGTTCCACGATTCGGTATCGATATCGCGCGCCAGTAGCAGCCAGGCGGTCCCGCCCGCGCTCGCGTATTCCGAGAGAGAGCGTACCTCTGCCTCGCGCGGAGCGCCGTGAAGCGTAAGCACGACGAGCGAATAAGAGGCCAGCTCCGCGGCGGTCGCAGGCAATTCGGATTTGCGGTCGAGCGCCAGGCGCTTGCCTCCATCGAGGGCAGCCGCTTCGAGCGCCGCGCGTAAATATGGCTCGGCCCCGGTTTCGACCAGCAACGCGCGATTTTCGCGCGGCGGCTCAAACGCGAAGAAAAGTCGGTCGTCGGCGTCGAAATCGTCCGGCGCATTCGTCCTCGCGACCCCCGTTATCTGCCCGTTGGCCTCCGTATGCCACTGCACTTCGGGGCGCGAGCCGTCTACGGCATCGATGGCCCAGGCGCGGCGCGCTCCGCTCTGCCCGTCCGCCTCCGAGATGATCTCGGTCGCCGAAAGCTCTATGCCGCCTTGCGCGTTTCGGGACAGGGTCGCATCGCTCAGGAAGGCGTTGCGCTCGGGGGCCGCGCCGACGGCGTAAGGGACGATGCGCGCCGCCGTAGAAGCTGTAGCGCCGGTCAACTCTGAGACCTGCGCCGCAAGCTCGCTCTCCTGGAAATCCGAGATGAGGTCTATCTCCGCCGTGCCGGGTGCAGACTCTAGAAGCAGGGCGGCGGCGGCGGCGATGCCCAACCCGTAATCGGTCGCGCCTCCCGACGGCTCATAACTACCGAGCGCATCCGCGAGGCGCTTCCGATCATTCGTCGCTTCGGCTAAGACGAACGCCTCGGATGAAAAGGCGAGGATTGCGGCGCTCTCGCCT
The DNA here is from genome assembly GCA_035639355.1 of Pyrinomonadaceae bacterium. Classification (GTDB taxonomy): domain Bacteria; phylum Acidobacteriota; class Blastocatellia; order Pyrinomonadales; family Pyrinomonadaceae; genus DASQYE01. Next base: position 5,979 of record DASQYE010000563.1, on the reverse strand, counting down.
GGGCCCAGTTTATTGAGAATAGCGCGCGCCTGTTCCCTGGCCGCCTCGGCCCGCCCGCGCGCTTTCATGCTGAGCGATGCGTCTATGAGGATGACGCGAGTGTGACGGCCGCGCGCATTGAAAGAGATGAACGGGCGGGCCAATCCCATGACGATGAGCGCGAGCGCTGCTATACGCAGGGCCAGCAGGAGCGGCTGGCGCACATGACGCGGATAAAGCCGAAAGCTGGGCGTCTCGCGCAGGAATCGAAGCGAGGGGAAATCGAGCCTCCTCGCGCGTCGCCTGACCAGCAGATGAATCAGCACCGGCAGCGAAACGAGCGCAAGTCCGATCAACGTGAGCGGGGCAAGAAACATAAAAACTAGGGATGAGGGCGGCAGCGTGAGGGATGAAAGGAATGCTTCAACGTCTCAATTTCCTTTAGTTCATCCCTCATCGCTGCGGCCCTCGTCCCTGCCTTTCTCTACCACTTCCCTCTGGCCTTTCTTCGACGCAGGTAGACGGCGAGAGCGCGGTCGAGCGGCTCTGACGGATCAAGCTCTGCGTAATCGGCGCCCGCCCGCTCGAATTCGCGGCGGAAGAAGGAGCGCATCTTCGATACCTGCTCGACGTAAGACTTGCGCACGCGATCGGCGTCGGCCAGCAACGTCTCGCCGGTCTCAAGGTCGCGGAATTCGTAAGTGCCGCGCATGTCGAGAGACTTCTCCGCGTTGTCTAGCAGGTGAAACACGATCACATCATGACGGGCGCGCCGCACGCGAGCGACGGCGTTGACCACCTCGGGCGCGTCGTCATAAAGATCGGAAACCAGAATGGCCAAGCCGCGTCGTTTCCACTGCGCGGCCTCGCTCAACAGGGACGCTCCCGTGCGCGTTCTTCCCCGCGCTTCCGTTGCTTCGAGCGTCGATAGTATCGTGTGCAGGTGACGTTCTCCGCCGCGCGTACGCACGCGCGCGCGTATCTCTTCGTCGAAGCAGACCAGCCCGACGCGGTCGTTCTGTTTCGTCGCCAGGTAGGCGAGCGCCGCCACCAGGTAACGCGCGTACTCAAGCTTGCTCACCCTGCGCGGCGTGAAGTTGAGCGAACCGCTGACATCCAGCAGCAGGCGCACGGGCGCGTTCGTCTCCTCCTCGAACTCCTTGACGTAGAGCCTGTCCGTGCGCGCGTAGACGCGCCAGTCTATGCGCCGCACCTCGTCGCCCGCGATGTAGGGCCGATGCTCGGCGAACTCTTGCGAGAGCCCGCGATAGGGGCTCTTATGCAGGCCAATGAGAAAGCCCTCGACGACCGTGCGCGCGACCAGATCGAGCCGCCCGATGGAGGCGAGCACGTCCGGGTCGAGCAATCTCTCGGTCAAAGGCGAGTCCGACATATTCCGGGTTGATTGAGAGGCGGCCGGCGAGCGATATTCAAGCGGCTGCGATCATGAAAGAGCTGCTACGGGAGCGCGTCCGTCTCGGAAACGGCATATAGAGAACAGCCCTCGCCGCCGCCTCCGAGCGCAATCGCCCCTTTCACTCGCCGGCCTCCCGTTTCTCCTCAGCCGTGGGACTCCTGCCCGAGTATTTCGTCCCTGGCCTCTGGCCAACCCCGTCCGGGTTTGAGCTTGAACTGCGGCGGGATCGTCATGCCCTGCGGCATCCTGACCACCTCTTCGCGTTCTTCCAGGTGGTCAACGGCCTCCCTGATCTCTTCGGGCGTCGATCCCAGAGCGGGAGCCAGTTTGTCTTCACCTATCCCCTGTCCCTCAAACTCCGCTCTGTTCTGCGCGAGCCATTCGGCGACGCGCCGGGCGCTCTGCTCTGCTCTTGCTTTGTCTTGATCCGCCATTGCGATCTCCTTTCTTCATTCTACGGGCCAGCGATCATCAGCCCCTGTCATTTACCAGTCTTAGTGTAAGCGAGCACAAAAGCTATGACAGCGATCACGAGACATAATGGAGAAAACAGCCACGTATCCCAATAAGCAAACGGGGTATCGCGCACGCGCTTGAAGAATCCGACCAGCCTGAACTCTCCGACCGCCCTTAGCAAGAATATGACGGAGATGCAGAGCGTGCCCAGACGGAAGACCAAAACGGGGATTGCGTCACCCAGCTTGCCGACCCGGCCTAATATAATAAACGTCGCGATCAGAAATGCTACCGCGACCAGGACGGTTCCCGCAGGCGATGGATTGAAGGGACGCCTGCCGCCCACGACCGGCACGGTCACACCGCTCGCCAGTCGCCCGCCCGCAGCCCAGTACAGATGAAGCAGGCCCAGGACGACGAATACGACGGCGAGTAGAATGCCCAGGGCGTTCCTCATATCCCTCTCTCTATGGAACGAAAGCTATCTTAAAGAAGCGGGCGCTCGAAGCCGCCCGTCGCCTGCTCTATACGCGCGGCGAGGGCCAGCGCCACGTCTTCGCGCCAGGGACGTGCCACGATCTGCACACCTATGGGCAAGCCCTCGGGCGAAGTCCCGCCGCGCACGACGACGCTGGGCCAACCCGTCAGGTTATAGGTCATAGTGTAGCTGAAGGCAGCGCCCGTCTCTTCGTTAAAGCTATGGCCGTGAAGCATCGCCGGATGCACACAGACCGGAGAGATGATCGCGTCATAGTGCTCCATGAAGGAGAGCATACGGCTGCGGAACCTGTAGAGGCGAAGCAAGAGCGCGCCCAGCTCGACCGTAGTGATGGCGCGGGGCCGAAGCAATTCCTGCACGCGCTGAAGCAGCGGGTGCGTTTCGAGCGTCCCGGCGATCTTGAGCAGCGTCTGCACGCCGGCCCCTCCGTCCGCACCCAGCAGGCCGTGCATCAGCTCGTAAGTCTCTTCAATCCCGTCGGGTCTAGCCTCGTCTACGCTCGCGCCCGCATCCGTGACGCTTCGGGCCGCGTCCTTCACAATCAAAACCGTCTCGGGCGTAGGCGTGGCGATGCCGTTATCCGTGTGAAAAGCGACGCGCAGGGACTTCGCATCAACCTCCGAAGGGTCGCCAAGCGGCATGGGCACGACGGTCGGGTCGCGCCAGTCCACTCCGGCTATGACGGGAAGCGCGAGCGCCAGGTCTTCGACGCGGCGAGCCATGGGCCCGGCCTGCGACAGGTCTGTCGTGAGCCCGCCGCGCGGCGGAAAGTGCGCCGTCTTCGGCACGCGCCCGGTCGTAGGCTTGAGCCCCGCGATGCCGCAGAAGTGAGAGGGCAGGCGTATGCTGCCCGCCAGGTCTGTGCCCAGTCCCAAGGGCGAGCCCCCGGCGGCGATGATGGCCGCTTCGCCGCCGCTGCTGCCGCCGGGCGTGCGCATCAGGTCGTATGGATTATTTGTCCGGCCGTAGATGAGATTGTCGCTCTCGAATGCCAGGCTTAGCTCGGGCACGTTCGTCTTGCCGAGGACGATCGCCCCGGCGGCGCGCATGCGCGCGACAGCCGTCTCGTCCTCCGCCGGCACGAAAGACGCGCGCCCCTTGGTTCCAGCCGTCGAGACGATCCCTGCTGTCTCCAAAGCATCCTTGAGCGTGATCGGAATACCGTGCAGCGGCCCCTTCGTTTCGCCACGCGCGAGGACGGAATCGGCAGAGCGCGCCTCGGCCAGGGCGGCCTCGGCCCTCAATTGGACGACCGCATTGATCTTCGGATTGACGCTCTCGATTCGCTCAAGGATCGCGCCGACCACCTCTTCCGACGAGACCTCTCTATCACGAATGGCCTGCGCCAGGCTCGTCGCCGACGCATATATCAACTCGTCCACGCTTTATTCTCCCGCAAAGAGAAACTATAGATGTCCAAGGTGGAAACGTCGCGCCCAGGGGAAAATTCTACCTGACGTTATTATAGCTATTGCCCGAGACCCGGCCGCTCTAAACCCGGCCGATCTGACCTTTTCGTCGTTCTACTTCGCGTAGTATCCGCGCCTTGTGCGCGCGGCGAGGTCCGGGCGTCCGGCGAGGCGCACGGCGACCGCACGCCACGTGCCGTCGCGTCGCCTGTTCGTCGGACGATAGCCGATACTATAAACTGTGCTCAGGTCGCTCATCACCTGCTCGTAGACGCCCTTCAAATCTTCCAGCTTGCGCGCGCTGTAAAGAATACCGCCGCTCTCGTCCGCCAGGATGGCAAGCTGCTGCCGCGCCAGAAAATAGGCCTGCGGTGCGCCGCGCCCCTGTTTCAGCATCTCCTCTTCCGTATCCAGGTAGATCGGAAGCACGATCGCGCCGGCGCGTCTGACGACCTCCATCAAGCCCGCGAAGCTCAGGGCGGAGCCGTCGCCCGGCACGTCCGGCAGCGCATTATCGACGCCGTCCGTCATACAGACGACCGCGCTGCGACGACTGGCCCCGCGCGAATTGTTGCCCAGCACTTGCGTCAGCACGTACCCGAGCGAGTCCCAGAAATTAGTGCCGCCGCTCGGCTTCTCTATCTTCTTGATACGCGCGACGAGCTCCTTATGGTCTGTCATCAAAGGGGCGACGAGGCGCGGCGCGTTCGTGAAGGTGACGATGCTGATGCGGTCTGTGGGGCGGGCCGCTTCGACAAAGCGGCGGGCAGACTTGCGTACCAGATCGAGCTTATCACTGGTCGAGCCGGAAAGGTCGAGCATCAACACCAGATCGAAGGGCGTCGTCGCCGAGGCGAAGAAGGCTATCTCTTCGGGCGCGCCGTTTTCAAAGACCGCGAAATCCTTTTGCTGCAACTGCCCGACAAGGTTTCGGCGGTCGCGCGAGAAGACGCTGACGTTGAGGTCAACGAGGTCTGTCTCGACACGAATCGTTTCCGTATCATCGGGCTGTTCCGGAGCGGTCGAGCGCGGCGGCTGTGCAGCGGCCGCCTGTGCGCGAACGGATGATGTTGAACAGCAAACGGCAAGCAACAAACAGAGCGCAACACGTGACAGCCGCCCGGCGTGGGCCGCGCGCCTTCCGCAGGAGAAGCAGGCCGCCGCGCGCCTTCCGCTCGTCTTGCGTTCCTCAGTTCGCATAGTAGCCGCGTTTGCCGCGCGCGACGGCGTTCGGGCGCGCGATGGCGATGCGTATGGCCCGCCATTTACCGTCGCGCAATTTGTTCGTCGGGCGATAGCCCAGACTGTAAACCGTGCCGAGGTCTGCGACGACGCGCTCGTAAGCGCCCGCCAGGTCTTCCAGCTTCTCCACTTCATAAAACATTCCGCCGCCTGCGTCGGCCAGCTCTTTCATACGGTCATGGGCAAGGTCTACGGTTTCCGGCTGCACGTCCAGCTCGCTCAGCGCGTCGTATTCCGTATTGAGCCACAGCGAATAGAAGACGCCGTCGAACTCCTGCACGCGCCCGACCAGCTCCCTGTAATCAATGGCCGAGCCGTCGCCCGTCACGTTCGGCAGAGTGCTATCGAGTCCGTCGCTCATCAACACGATGGCATTGCGGCGCGAGCCCCCCGCGTCCTTCAAGACCTCTTCCATCGTGAAGGCTATGGAATCGTAGACCTTTGTGCTGCCCTTGGGCTCTTCTATAGAGCTGATGCGACGGCGCAGCGCGGCGCGATCGTCCGTCAGGCGCGAGACGACGACCGCCTCGTTCGCAAACGTCACGACGGCGATACGGTCTGCGGGCCGGGCGGCGGCGACAAAGCGCAGGGCGGCGTCGCGTATGATATTGACGACCTCGTGCGTCGAGCTTGAAAGGTCTATCAGCAGCACCAGGTTGAAGGGCGCAGCCGAAGAATCGAAATGCGAAATCTCCTGCTCCGCGCCGTCTTCGTAGAGCTTGAACTCCTGGCGCGTGAGGTCTGCCAGACCCCTATTGTTACTGCGTCCGACGACGCTCACGTTCAGGGTCACCAGCTCCGTATCGACGCGAATAACGTCGCCTTCGTCCACCTCCTGCGGCCCCGTAGAGGCTGGTGCGGGCGTGCCCGCGCCGCTTCCGCCCGCGCCGTCTAGCACGGGCGGCCTCCTGCTGCTCGCCTCTCCCGTTCCTGTTTCTTCCGATGGCGCGTGCGTTTCCGGCGTCTCGCGCCTGGGC
>DASQYE010000562.1:0-3869 GCA_035639355.1 Pyrinomonadaceae bacterium | reverse complement strand
TCGGTGCGCACGGCGCTGAAGCTGACGGGCGGCGCGGTGCTCGTGGCGGTCGTCGACGGCGAAGAGAAGCTTTACTCGGAGCGCATGGCCTGCGTGAACTGCGGGATAAACATTCCGCCCCTGGAGCCCCGCTCCTTCTCCTTCAACTCCGCATACGGCGCATGCAAGCGTTGCCACGGCCTCGGCACTGTCCTTGAAGTAGACCCGGCCAAGCTGATAATGGATGCGACCGAAGCTTCGGACAAAATCTCTTTCATGGGCCAGGCCGACAAGCAGGGCTCCGCCTACCTGCGTAGCGCCTTGCTGGCCGTCATCAACCATTTCAACGTCAGCGCCGCCGTGCCCTTCGGCGAGCTTACCCCCCAGGTGCGCGACGCCTTCTTTCACGGGCTCGACCAGACGCTCACCTTTCGCCAGGGCGCTTATACCTACCAGAGCGATTGGAAGGGCGCTGTGCGCTGGCTCCGGGAAAGGATGAACGAAGCGCCTTCGGAAAAGGTCAGGCTCGCGCTCGAAGAGCTGGTTTCGCCCGTCACCTGTCCGGACTGCCAGGGCCGACGCCTTCAACCCGAATCGCTGGCCGTGCGTCTGGGCGGTCGCGGGATCGCGGACTACACGGCGCTGCCGATTGAAGAGACGATCGCAGCCTTTGACCGCATACGGCTGGCGGAACGCGAGGAACAGATCGCCGGACTCGTGCTGCGTGAGATAAAGGATCGACTGCGCTTTCTTGAGACGGTGGGCCTGGGTTACCTGACGCTCGATCGCACCTCGGCCACGCTCTCCGGCGGCGAGGGCCAGCGCATACGGCTCGCCACGCAGATCGGCTCGCAGCTGCGCGGCGTGCTCTACGTCCTGGACGAGCCCTCCATAGGTCTTCACCCGCGCGATAATCAACGCCTCCTGGAAACGCTCTGCGCGCTGCGCGACCTGGGCAACACGGTGCTCGTCGTCGAACACGACGAAGAGACGATTCGCCGCGCCGATTACGTAGTAGACCTGGGCCCAGGCGCTGGCGCGCACGGCGGCGAGCTGGTCGCTTCCGGGACGCCCGAACAGGTCTCCTGCAACCCGCAGTCGATCACTGGCCTGTACATTTGCGGTAAGCGTGAGATCAGTGTGCCGACAGCACGCCGCGCGCCGAACGGCAAAGCGATCACCATTCGCGGCGCGCATCACAACAACCTGAAAGATATAGACGTGGTCTTCCCCTTGGGCCTCTTCACGGTCGTGACCGGCGTCTCTGGCTCCGGCAAGTCAACGCTGATCGAGGATATTCTCTACCACGCGCTGGCGCGACACCTCTACGGCTCGCTCGCGGAGCCCGGCGCTTATACCTCTATCGAGGGATTAGAAAACGTAGACAAGGTGATCGAGATAGACCAGTCGCCCATTGGACGCACGCCGCGCTCGAATCCTGCGACCTACACGGGGCTGTTCACGCCGATCCGCGAGCTTTACGCGATGCTGCCGGAATCCCGCGAGCGCGGCTACAAGCCCGGTCGCTTCTCCTTCAACGTCAAGGGCGGGCGCTGCGAAGCCTGCGAGGGCGACGGGCTCAAGCGCATCGAGATGAATTTCCTGCCGGACGTTTACGTGCTGTGCGATGTCTGTCGCGGCGCGCGCTATAACCGCGAAACGCTCTCCGTCAAGTACAAGGGCAAATCCATCGCGGAGCTTCTGGACACGACCGTGGAAGAGGCGCTGCCCATCCTTGAAAACATTCCGCAGATCAAGCAGAAGCTCCAAACCCTGCTCGATGTCGGCCTGGGCTATATCAAGCTGGGCCAATCGGCGACGACCCTTTCGGGCGGCGAGGCCCAGCGCATCAAGCTCGCCAAGGAGCTATCCAAACGCGCCACGGGCAGAACCATCTACATCCTGGACGAGCCGACCACCGGCCTGCACTTCGCCGATGTGCATAAGCTCCTGGACGTGCTGCAACGTCTGGTCTCCCTCGGCAACACCGTCATCGTCATCGAGCACAACCTGGACGTAATCAAGTCAGCGGACTACGTGATAGACCTGGGCCCTGAGGGCGGCGCGCACGGCGGACGCCTCGTCGCCAGCGGCACGCCCGAAGAGATCGCCCGCGCCCGAAAATCACATACGGGCCACGCGCTCAAGCCGCTCCTGAACGGCCACGCCTCCGCCACGCGCAACGGTCACGCCACATCGCGCGGCGAACGCCCTAAGAAGATCGCGTGATATACTCACGCGCGTCGCCCTACTATGCTCGACCGTATCAATTCAATCGTTGCAGATAGTCTGGACGTAAAGCGGCGCTACTTCGCCGAGCACGCCGGAGAGGTTCGGAGCGCGGCCTTGATGATCGCCGAAGGTTTTCGTGCGGGCGGAAAACTGTTGTTGTTCGGCAACGGCGGGTCGGCGGCGGACGCGCAGCACATCGCGGGCGAGTTCGTGAACCGCTTCGGCCTGGCAGACAGGCGCGCGCTTCCGGCCATAGCGCTTTCCACGGACGGCGGCGTCCTGACGTGCATCGCCAACGATACCGGGTTTGAAAAAGTCTTCGCGCGTCAGGTCGAAGCGTTTGGAGCGCGCGGCGATGTGTGCCTGGCGATCTCAACTTCCGGCACTTCGCAGAATATAGTGGTCGCCATCGAACAGGCGCGCGCGCGCGAGATGAAGGTCATAGGGCTCCTGGGCCGCGATGGGGGGCTGTGCGCGCCTCTATGCGATCTTGCGCTCGTCGTGCCGAGCGATGATACGCAGCGCATTCAGGAGACGCACAATCTAGTGGGCCATATCCTCTGCGAGCTGGTCGAGACAGCACTCTTCGGCCAGGAGCATCAGTAAAGGGAGCGATAGTCGCCGTGTCCAGATATGAAGATGATTTGCGCCCCTTGAGCCTGGAAGAGGTTAAGACCTACCCGCTCGCCTCGCGTCCGAGCAAGGTGACGGTCAAAGATTTCGCGCGGCCTTTGCCGACGGACGCCTCCTTACGTGACTTTCTTCAAACGCTCCCCGACATTCTAGCCGTTCGTGCCCTGCGCGAGCTGGCCGCGCAGATACGTCGTGCGCGCTACCTTCACAAGCCAATCATCTGGGGCATCGGCGGGCACGTTATCAAGACCGGGCTCGCGGGCGTGATAGCGGATTTGATGCGGCGCGGCTTTGTCTCGGGCGTCGCCGCCAACGGCTCTGTGCTCGTGCACGATGCGGAGGTTGCGCTCGTGGGCTCTACATCTGAGGACGTGGACGCCACGCTCGGCGCGGGCGCGTTCGGCGCGGCCGAAGAGACTGGAAAGCTTTTGAACGAGGCGGCGCGCGACGGCGCGCGCGACTCGATAGGTCTCGGCGAAGCGATGGGCCGCGCGCTCCTGTCGCTTGGGCCGCCCTACAAGTCTCATTCACTGCTCTGCGCCGCCTACGAGATGCGCGTGCCCTTGACGGCGCACGTCGTCATCGGAGCTGACATAGCTCATTTTCACCGGAGCGCCGATGGCGCGTCGCTGGGCGCAACGACGCACACGGATTTTCGCTTGCTCGCCGAGATGGTGCGGCGCATGAACGGCGGCGGCGTCTATTTGAACATAGGCTCGGCGGTCGTCCTCCCCGAAATATTCTTGAAAGCCGTCACGCTCGTGCGCAACCTGGGCCATCCGCTAGCGGATTTCACGACCGCCAACTTCGACTTCATACAACATTACCGCCCGCTCACTAACGTCGTCCGCCGCCCGACAGCCGGCGGCGCGGGACGCGGCTACTCGATCACGGGCCATCATGAGCTGACCATTCCTCTGCTCGCCGCAGAGATTCTTTGCGGCGGCCCCGAAGATAAATCTTGAGATTTTCTGTTGACACCCACCGCCGGCATCAATATACTCGGAGAGTTGAAAATGAAAACC
>DASQYE010000561.1:0-2823 GCA_035639355.1 Pyrinomonadaceae bacterium | reverse complement strand
GGTATCTGGAGCACCTGCACTTTATGAGAGATACTGTACGCACACGGGCCGCTCAATTCCCCAATGAAGAATCTTCCGAAACCCGTCCCCTCTCAACCGAAGCCCGTGACCGGATAAAGCGCGCCCTCTCTGACAAAACGCCGTAACTGCTTCTCCACTGAAATCCCTGTAAGTTTTTCTCTCCTCCCACGACAAATAAATAGGAAGAGCTTGTACTGAATTATAGGCGGGGAGGTAGTACGTGAGACGAAGACTAATTATTAAAAGAGACTACTCAGGAGACGAAGGTTGTCCGTGAGAAGCACTTTGAGGCGCAGCAGCTCATTGAAGGATGCCCGCGCGTCTTTCCGGCTGACTCCGTCCGAACTTTTCCAGATTCGTGAAAAACGGATCGTTTTATAAATCGCGTGTAAGGAAACAAAAATTCCTGCGACTATTAGATTGAACCGCACGGTCATTGTAACCAGCTATTTGATGAGACGAAAGATTAGATTCCAGAGTCAGGCTATCACTCGGCGCTCGGCCCGACAAGAAGCGCCTTGCGCTTAACAGAGTCGCCCGCCAGGGCTGTTTGAATTAACCCTCGCACAATTGAAGAGAGAAAGTTGATGGATGTCCTGAATCCTACAAGTAGAAGTGTGTTCGAAAGTCTGCGCACAAGAACGGGAACGTCAGTGAAGTGGATATTTCCTGAAGCGCCTGAGAGCGCGACACGTTGGAAAATGAGTATGCATGATGCAATAGGAGATCATTGGCCGGAATATTTAATAGAAGCCGCCGGACTCTGCCTCTTTATGCTCTCGGCTTGCGCCTTCGCCACGCTGCTTTTCCATCCCTTGTCTCCCGTGCCAGCCTTTATCACAGATTCAGCTTTGCGGCGCGGGCTGATGGGCTGCGCGATGGGATTGACGGCGATAGCGATCATCTACTCGCCGCCGGGCAAGCGCTCCGGCGCTCACATCAATCCATCCGTGACTTTGACATTTTTTCGCCTGGGAAAGATTGAGCCCTGGGATGCGCTCTTTTACACGTTGGCCCAATTCGCAGGTGGCATCATTGGCGTGTTGCTCGCAGCATTAATCCTCGGAAAACTGATTGCCGACCCGTCTGTTAATTACGTCACCACGCTTCCGGGCTCCGCTGGCCTGCTCGTAGCTTTTCTTGCCGAGTTAATGATCTCTTTCATTCTGATGTCGGTGGTATTGACCATCTCAAACACCAGGCGATTTAACCGCTATACGGGCCTCTTTGCGGGTCTTTTGGTGGCCGTTTACATCAGCATCGAAGCGCCGCTCTCAGGGATGAGCATGAACCCGGCGCGCACTTTCGGCTCAGCCCTTTCCGCCCAAGACTGGACTGCACTCTGGATTTACTTCTCGGCACCGCCCGTCGGCATGCTGATGGCGGCCGAAGCTTACACACGCATCAAGGGGAGACGAGCGGTGATCTGCGCCAAACTGCATCACCGCAATAATCAACGCTGCATCTTCAAATGCAGCTACTAAACGGGACGAACTTAAAACGGGACGAACCTTTAAGGACTGCTCTATTGAGCAGCATCAATCAAAAACAGAAGGAGATTCAGTTATGCAAAAACGAATGTTTACTATCAGACTCATCCTCGCGATTGTTGCATTCCTCTGCGTGCAAACAACCGTGGTGTCGGCAAACCGCTCGCTCAGGCAGTCAGAGCCTGTGAAGTTCAAAGTGCGGATTGAGAACATCGCAAGCCCCGAAGGAGAGACGGCCTCCGACGGCACGAAGTGGCCGTTCGCCGTGTCACCTGGAGCGTGGGTGTTAGATGGCCGTAGCAACCTGCTTTTCATGTCTGGAAAGAAAGCTGGTCCCGGCGGCCTTGAAGCGCAGGCGGAGGACGGCAACCCGGGAATGCTCTTGCAGGCGATTGAAAACAGCCACCATAGCTCGACGCTTCACGGCATCTTCAACACACCGGTCGGCGCAACCGCTCCCGGCCCCATCACTCCCGGCGGTGCCTACGAGTTCACTATTAGCGCCACGCCCGGAATGAAGCTCTCGTTCACCATGATGTTCGGTCAATCGAATGATCTCTTCTACGCGCCAGATAACGCCATCGCGCTGTTTGATGCGAAGGGACTGCCCATAAGCGGTGACATTACATCGAGGCTCGTGCTCTGGGATGCGGGCACGGAAGTTAACCAGGAGCCAGGCATTGGGCCGGATCAGGCTCCGCGCCAAAAAGCGCCTAACTCGGGCCAATCCGAAAATAAGAGTATCGGCCCGGTGAAGGATCAATTCACTTATCCGAAAACGAATGAAGTGCTCCGCGTCACGATCACGCCGGAGACTGAGAAGTAACAACAGATAGGCCAAACTAAAAGGAGAAAGAGGCCATGAAAACCACTTTAAGAAACACTGTCGTCGCGCTCGTTCTGATGGCGATGGCATCCGTCGCTCATGCTCAGGTGGCGAATAGAAAATCGCTGACTTTGGACGGGGCGAGAAGAGTGATCGCTGCGGCAGCCAGCTACGCGAAGAAGGTCAATGCGCCGGGCGGCGTCATCGCAGTCGTGGATGAAGGCGGCAACCTGATTGCTCTTGAGCGGCTGGATGGGACATTTACGGCGGGCGCGAATATCTCTGTCGGCAAGGCCAAGACGGCTGTGATGTTCAAGCGTCCGACCAAGTTCTTCGAGGATGTGATTAAGAACGGGCGCACGGCGATGGTCGCGCTGCCTGATTTCACGCCGCTGCAAGGCGGTGTGCCGATAGAGTACGAAGGGCAGATCATAGGCGGCGTCGGCGTTTCAGGTGCAATGAGCGCGCAGCAGGATGAGGAGTTGG
>DASQYE010000560.1:0-5010 GCA_035639355.1 Pyrinomonadaceae bacterium | reverse complement strand
ATCTGCGGGCCAAGTTCGACACCATCATCATTCCTGACCAGTCGCCGCGCGCCATCCTTAACGGTCATAAGCCGGGCTCTATGCCGGCAGAAGAGCTGACGGGCGGGCTCGGCGAGGCGGGCGTGCGCGCTTTGCGCGAGTTCGTAGAGCAGGGCGGCACGCTCATCTGTCTGAACAGGGCATCGGATTTCGCCATCGAACAGCTACACTTGCCCGTGCGCGATGTCACCGAAGGATTGAAGGAGACGGAGTTCTACGTGCCCGGCTCGATCCTGCGTACCGAGATCGATACTTCGCACCCCGTTGCCGAGGGGATGCCGCGCGAGTCCATCGCGTGGGTTGAAGACTCGCCCGTCTTCGAGATCAAGAGCGATCCTGCGGCGTTGGCGAGAGTCCGCATCATCGCGCGTTATCCGGCGCACTCAGACCCGCTTCTTTCCGGCTGGCTGCTCGGCGGCGAAAGGATTCGAGGCCGCGCGGCGCTCGTTGAGGTTGGATTGGGGCGCGGGAGCATCTATCTCTTCGGCTTCCGCCCGCAATACAGAGGCCAATCGCTTGCCACCTACCCGCTTCTCTTCAACGCCGTTCGAGAGGGAAGCCGTAACGGCCCGCATTAAGTGGGCCGTGAAATGTGCCCGGCGGCGTCGTCGCTGCCGATTTCGCGGCGGCGCTGCTTGCGCACAGTCGAGAACGGGTTTCGGCCTCCGAAAAAATAAACATTCGGGGCGGCGTTGTCGTATAATGCATCCTGAGCGGACGCCCGGCAGAAGTGCGGCACATTTGGAAAGCCATCGCACAGGCGTCCTGGGCCAAAATGGTCACGGTTCTCGTCACCTCGTTTCTCCTGCTTGCTGCAATCTCTTACGCTATCTATTGCTGGCAACGCACTTCGTCCAACGAACAAGCGGAGCGCGCTTTACCGCCGCCGCCGCGCGCCCGTAGTCTGTTCAGCGATGAAGGCACGGACAGCGTGGCGGCGACTTCTGCGGCACGCCTGAGGGCGGCTGAAGAAGAGGCGCAGGCGCGCGAGCTACGCTCGCGTCTTCTGGAACGCGCCGCACAGGGAGACAAGGCTGTACTGCAAGAGGCGCTGGAGAGTGGCGACGCCCATCTTTACGACGAGGTGCTTGACGCTCTGACGGAGCGCGCCGCCGACCCGAAAAAGCTCTTCGCGCTCGTCTCCTACATCACACGCGGCGAACGGCTCAGAGTTACAGCCCGCCTGGCCTTGAGATTTCTTGAAGACTGGAAGGCGTCGCCGGAGCGCCGCTCGACCGCCGTAATGCTGCACATCGCGGCAATGGCGGATGATCCGGCCGTCTACAAAAGCGCGGTCGAAGCGGCATTCGGGGTGTGGCGCAAGGGCGCGCTGGCGGAAATCTCCGCCGACGAGCTGCGCACGCTCTTCGACGGCGAGTACTGGACGCTTTCGGCCAACGCCAGGGGTTCGGGCCAGGGGTTTATCTTGAAGCGAAAGCTTGCGGCCATCAGGCGCGAGCTTTCAAAGGGCCCGTCGAAGGTTGCTTGACGAGGGCGGGCGCATTCTCCCCATAACCATCTAAGACTTTTGAGGACTTTAAGTCATGAACAACATTGACATGTGGTCGCTGGCTCCTGTTCTGATCGTCGGCCTTATTCTCTTGATCGTGCTGCTCGTAATCTTGAGCCGCATACTGGTCAACGTCGGCGCGCGTGAGATAGCCATTAAAGAGCGGCGTTACTTTGGCCGCAGGATGCCTCCCGGACGCGTCGTCGCCACCGAAGGCGAGGTCGGCATTCAGGCCGACGTGTTGAAACCCGGCCTCCACCTGATTAAATATCCGTTCGAGCGCGTCGTTCGCAAAGTCCCTTTGATCGAGATCGGCTCGGACGAGCTGGGCGTCATCGAAGCCGTTGACGGCGAGCCGATGCCGCCCGGCAGAATCCTCGCGCCCGACCGCGCGCAGAACGCTCATAACAATTTCCAGGACCCCATAGCCTTCATCAAGCAGGGCGGCGTCAAGGGCATACAGCTCAGAACGCTGCCTCCGGGCCTATGGCCGATTCACCCCTACCTGTTCCGCGTCTCGATAGCCAAGCTGACGCTGATCCCGCAGGGCAAGGTCGGGATCATCACGGCCGCCGACGGAGCGCCGCTCGACGCCGGTCGCCTGCACGGCAGGGCCATCGAGGGCCACCGCAATTACCAGGATGCCGAACAGTTCATAGCCTCCGGCGGGCAAAAGGGCCCGCAGGTCGAAATCCTGACGCCCGGCACGTATCGCATTCTGGTCAACTCCGTGGACATAGACAACAACAACGCCGTCAAGCCCGGCCTCTTTCAGGTGCGGCTCTACGACTCGACCGTGATTAGCGAGAATGAGATCGGTCTGGTCGAAGCGCTGGACGGAGCGCCGCTAGACCCGCGCGATTATGTCGCCACTCCCATAGAAGGCCACGACAATTTTCAGGACTGCAACGAGTTCATCAGCAAAGGCGGACAGCGCGGGCCACAAAAGGACATCCTTCTGCCCGGCACTTACTACATCAACCCGCTCGTCTTCAAGGTGATTCCTGAGACGGCGAAGGAGGTCAAGCCGGGCGAGGTCGCCGTGATCGTCTCGAATATAGGCAAAGACCCCGGCGAGGAGATTCGTCGCTCAATGGCCGCCAAAGTGCGAGAACGCATGGAGCGCGAAGAGCAGGAGCACGTCGAGCAGGCCGCCGCCCGTCTCGACAAGCTCTCGGACGAGAGCCGCGACGTGTCCGAGATTCAGGAGGATTTGATGTCGGGCGACCCGGCGGACAGAAGATTGGACGAAGGCGCGCACGAAGCCTACGTCGTGCCGGAAGGTTATCGCGGCATACAGGAGACTGTGGTCGGCCCCGGACGCTACTACGTCAACACGCTGGCGATCACGCCCATCGTTATCCCTACGACCAACCAGACGGTCGAATGGACGGCGGGCGAAGTCAACCAGTCGTTCAATCCCTTCGAGGTCATCTCGAAAGACGGCTTCACGATGCAACTTGAGGTGCGCGTCGTCTTTCGCGTCAAGCCGGAGGACGCACCCTTCATGGTCGCCAAGATCGGCTCGATCGACAAGCTGATTCAGAACGTCATGCACCCGCTGATCGATTCCATCTTCCGCAACCAGGCTTCGGAGTCTTCCGCGATGGCCTACTTGCAGAATCGGCACGAGGAACAGGAGCGCGCAGAGGCCCGCGTTCGCGCGCACCTCTTGAAATACCACGTGGACGTGGTCAACGTGCTCATCTGCCACATACACCTGCCGGCGGAATTGATGAAGACGCAGACCGAGAAGATTCTCGCGGAGCAGCGCCAGAACATGTTCGACGCGCAGCGCGAGGCCGAGGAGAAGCGTATCCAGTTGGAGAAGATCACGGCGCAGGCCAACAACCAGAAAGACCTCATGGCCGCGCACGTGGGCGTCGAGATCGCCGGAAAGCGCAGCGAGCAGCGCAAGGCCGAAGCCGACGGCGAAGCGCATTACATCCTCGCCACGGGTAAGGCCGAAGCGGAGAAGGTGCGCCTTATGGGCGAGGCGCAGGGCGTCGCCTATCACGAACAGGTCAACGCGCTCGGCGCGCAGGGCGTCGCGCTCGTCGAGACCTTGAAGGTCATAGGCGAAAAGGGCGTCCGTATCACTCCGGACGTGATGGCATCGGGCGGCTCCGGCGATGGCGCGGGCAATATCGGAACCCTGCTCTTGCTCAACCTGTTCAAAGACAGGCTGAGCGTGGACGGCTCACAGGCCGCCGGCAACGGCGCGAAAGTGCCATCCAAGTAGGCCGAACGCGCCTCTCGCTTAAAACCTAAAGACGGCTGCTCTATCATGGGGCGGCCGTCTTTGTCTCGCTATGTATCGCTATGTGTCGGAAGCCGGGTGATTCGCGCCGGGCAATATTCAAACGAGCTGGATTGTGATGATCGAAGGATATCAAGTTGTCGAGCGCATCCCGACGGTTGAAGAATACAACCGCGTCCGAGGGGCGGCGGGCTTGACCGTTAAGGACGAGACGGCCGCGCGGCAGGGATTGTCCAATACTCTGTACGGCGTCTGCGTCGTGCACGGGGGAGAAGCGGTCGGCATCGGTCGAGTGATCGGAGACGGCGGATTGTTTTACGACATAGTTGACGTGGCGGTCGTCGCCGAGCATCAGAAGAAGGGTTTGGGCGAGATGATTATGAGCGCCTTGATGGGATACCTGGATGCCCATGCCCGCCCAAGCTCTATCATCTGCCTGATGGCGAATAAAGGCGTCGCGCCGTTCTACGAAAAGTTCGGCTTTCAAGCCAGAGACACGGATATGCCGGGGATGATTATCAGGAGGTAGCTCCTGAATATGGCGGCGTTCCCGGCTCGCGCCTGACACTTCATGCGGGAAGACCGCCCGCGAAGCATGCTTCTATGAAGCAAGCGATTCTTTGACGAAGAATCAAAGGCACGCTTTCACTTATGAATCAATCCGTAGAGTTGTCTAGCCTCCTCTTGGTCTAGGCTTTTAAGAATCTCGTATTGCTGTATGGCGGACGCTTTATCGCCCAAATAAATGTATGTTGTGCCCAGCCTGAAATTTGCGTCAACGTGATCGGGCTTGAGCTGTAAGACTCGTCGGAAGGCTTCGGCCGCTTCCCCATGTTTGCCCAAGACGCCGTAGGAGATGCCCATCTGGTAGTGACCCAGGAGAAAGTCCGGTTTGAGTCGAACGGATTTCTTGAGAGCCTCGACCGCCTCGTCGTACTTGCCGAGCACCGCGTAGGCATTGGCAAGGCCGTAATAAAGGACGTGATGCGGCTTCAGGGCTATGGCGCGCTTGTACTCCTCTATGGCTTCCGCGTAGCGCCCCGATTCGCTATAGGTGACGGCGAGCCGATTATGCACGTCCATGATATCGGGCTCGAGACTGATGACATGCTTGAAGGCTTCTATCGCCTCGTCGAACTGCCCGCGACCGTAATAGAGCAATCCAAGGTAATAGTGGGCCTCGGCGTTTCCGGGCTCGCGT
>DASQYE010000559.1:0-5348 GCA_035639355.1 Pyrinomonadaceae bacterium | reverse complement strand
GCACGGAAGCCAGGCGACATCCACGTCGAGCCCCGCGCGCCTGGTCTCCGCGATCACGTCGCGCGAGAGGTCTACGGGGAAGGTCAGATCATTGCTCGCGGCGATGAAGCGCATCGGACGCGGCCTGATCTTCAATAGACGCTTGATGAAGGGCAGAGGGCTGATCGGCAGCCAGTACTCGCGCAGTTCTTCGAGCGTCACCTCGTCGCCGAATCCCGCCCTCACGTGCTGCGTAGAGATGCCGCGCCACACGACATCCGCAAAATAACCTGAGACGTGGTTGAAGACGCCAACGTCAATCTGCTCCTCGTGCGCGTAGGCCAGGAAAGCCGTGCACGAGCCGATGCTCGTGCCCATGATGCCGATGCGGTTGTAGCCCCCGTGGTCGATCAGCCAGCGGACGGCGGCGCGCGCGTCCAGCACGGCCTGGCGCACGGATTGAATCGTGCGACCGATATTCGAGCTGACCAGGTAATCGGCGCGCTCAAGCTCGGCGGGGCGGCGCGCCTCGTGATACGGCAGCGTCAAGCGCAGCGCCGAAATGCCGAAGCGATTGAGAAGACGCGCCAGCTCCATGTGGCTCTCGGGCTGCGCGTTCCACTGCGGAAGGATGACGACCGCCGGACGACGTTCATCGCCGCCGCCCTGGCGGCGCGGCGGCGCGGGGAAGAAGTGGGCCCGCACGGTATTGTTTTCCGGCACGGGCGTCTCGACGGCGCTCGTCCAGGTGAGATGCTGGCCCGCCAAATGATAATCCTCAACCGGGGTCGGAAGCGCGTAGAAATCCTCGCTATGTTCGAGGACTCGCCGCGAGTGTTGTCGCAACAGTTCGCGCGGGTCGTCTCCGTTCGCGTGCTCCGTAATGAAAGATGTGCCCCACTCGAAGGGTCGCACGATCCTGTTTTTATCGCGCTGCGAAAGATGCCGCTCGCGCGCGCGTATCAAGTGTCCGAGCAAGATATCTCTGTTGCCTCGCAAAAAAAGCGTTTCGGGAAAAAGTCTGGGAAAGCAAAAAAGCCGTCCGGCGATAATCCTATAGGCGAGCGAGCGCGGAATCAAGCGAGCGCGAAAGCGCCGCATTTGCGCCCGTCGCTTGGCAGTCTGCTTTGACGGATAGGAGGATGGATGCGGTGGGACAGAGAATGCAGGGGGCATCAGGCGTGTGATGCCCCCTGCATACTGAGGTAGCCCTTCGAGGGGAGAAAGTATACGGCCCATGATCTCGCGTCATGGGCCGTATACTTTCTCCCCTCGAAGGGGCTTCTATTATCCCTTACGGTTCTATCTTGCTATGGCCGCCGCATCCAGAAGTTGTAACTGCCGCTGCCGCTGTAAGAATAGACTTGCCACATATAGTAGCCTGCCGTGCCGCTGTAGGAGATGTTCTCGCTGGAGGTCGCGCTCTCCGCCCTGGCGACGATGACCCATGCCGAGCCGTTCCACTTCAGAAGGAAGAGGTCGAAGTCGGCCCCTGAAGCGGGCCCACGCAGCCAGCCCAGGTGAGAGCCGGAGATTGAGCTGTAATAGTAAGTGCCGTTCGGCTGGTACTGTGAAGAGCCCGTGCCCGAGAGCGAGCCGCTGTACGCCTCGCAGTTGGTGCACGGAGCGCCCGTGCCGCCGCCCGTGGTCAGCAGCGAGTAGAGCAGTAGATTGGGCGAGCCCGTGCCGATATTGGTCAGACGACCGGAGGTCGCCGTGCTGATAATCGCGTTGGCGACCGTGGCGGGCGAAGCCGTAGGGTTGTTTTGCAGGTAGAGCGCCGCGACGCCCGCGACGTGCGGCGACGCCATGGAAGTTCCGCTGATCGTGTTGGTCGCCGTGTTGCTGGTATTCCAGGCGGAGGTAATGCTTGAGCCCGGAGCGAAGATGTCAACGCAAGTCCCATAATTCGAGGTCGATGAACGAGCGTCGGAGCTGTTCGAGTTGCCGACCGTGATCGCGGCGGCCACTCGCGCGGGCGAATAGTTGCACGCGTTCAAGCCGTCGTTGCCGGCCGCAATCGCGTAGGTCACGCCGGAATTGATGGAGTTCTGTACGGCCGTGTCAATCGTAGAGGATGCGCCGCCGCCGAGGCTCATGTTGGCGACCGACGTGGCCGCATGGTTGGCCGTCACCCAGTCAACGCCCGCAATGACGGTGGCGTCCGTGCCGTTGCCCGCGCAGTCCAGCACGCGCACGGCATGCAGGGTCACGCCCTTGGCGACGCCATAGGTGCTGCCGCCGACTGTGCCTGCGACGTGCGTGCCATGGCCGTTACAGTCGTTGCCGTTCTGCCCGTCGCCTATCGCGTCGTATGAAACGGAAGCGCGTCCGCCGAACTGCGTGTGAGCGACGCGAATGCCGGTATCGATGACGTAGACGTGTACGCCCGCACCGGTCGGAGTGTAAGTGTAGTTGCCGTCGAGCGGGCGGTCGCGCTGGTCTATGCGGTCCAGACCCCAGGTCGCGCCCGTCTGAGTGGTGTTTGCACTAACCACACCGTTCTCTTCGACGTACTTGACTCGCACGTCCTGGCTGAGAGCCGTGGCTTCGGCTTCGGACAGCTCTATGGAAAAGCCGCTGATCGCATGCTTGTAGATGTGATTGACTTTGCCGCCGTAGATCGCCGCGAGGTTGGCTGCGATGCTCGGGGCGGCTGAGTTTTCGCCCTTGTGCCCGACGGCCCAGTCCTCCAGCACTACGATGTAGCTGTTGGGAACCTTCTTTTCGTTTCTGCGGATTTTGTTCTTGGAGTTTTGACCCTGAGTGCCCGAAACAAAGATCATGGCGCAGAGCGCCACCAGTGCCAATACGGCAACGAATTTCTTCATCTTTTACTCCTTCGCTTTTGTTGAGAGGTTTTGAGGTAGAGGGGTTTGATCGCCTCGAAAGGCGTGCCTGCGAAAAAAACGTTAGCGTCGATGAGGACGAAGTACATCCTGAATGGTTCCCACGTATGCTAGAGCGCGAGGCTAGCAGGTATAAATGCGAGGTAATGGGCCGGCGCTCTAAGGGAGCGCTGAAGCCCGCTTTTCTGCCCGGTGGGAAAACCGCCGGGCAGAAAAGCGAGCGGCTAGGAGTTTGCCCTAACCCCCGTTCTTACGAGCAAGTAGCTACTTGCCTGTCCGCGCCATCGCGGCGTCGGCGTTGACCAGACCGTAACCGAAGGTCGTGTCGTAGCCGGCCGTCCCGAGGTCGGTCGCGGATTTCTTCAACGCATCCTCTATGGCCGCCGGCGTGTAGGTGGGGTTCGCCGCCCAAAGAACGGCGGTAACACCAGTCACATGCGGCGTCGCCATCGAAGTTCCGCTGTTGTAATCCCAGTTGGTCGCCTTGTTGACGACCGTCGCGTTGCTGCCCGCCTGACCAACAAGCGTCGCGCCTGTCGCGTCAGAGACCGTAACGGCTGGAATCCACGCGCGGCCATCGGAGGTCGTGGCTGCGCCGAGCGTTCCACCGAAATCTCCGGCCACATTGTTGTAGACGATCGCCGCGACCGCACCGGCGTCCATCGCGTTCTTTACCTTGTCGGCGAAGCTGAGCGTGCCGCGCTGTATGAGCGCGATGTTACCGGCGACCGCCGCCGGAAACTCGCCGACCTGGCCGATACCGCAGTTGACCAGCGTACGCGTGATGCCGTCGGTACGACCCGCAAAGTCCATCCCGAAAGCGGTGAAAGTCGTGCTGGTCGTAACGGATGTGTCGGAGCCCTGTCCGAGCGGCACGCTTGAAACAACGTCAACGCCGGGGCCGACGAGGTCTATGGCCGTCGTTCCGCGATTCGAGAAGCTCGCGATGACGTTGTTCTTGTCAACAGCGCCGACCGCCACGTTGATCGTGTAGGCCGCCGGGTAGCTGATCTGGTTGGTGAAACCGTCGTTGCCCGTGGCGGCCACGATGATCGCGCCGTACTTGTTGCGGCAATCGTTGTAGAAGCGCTGCTCTGACATGGAAGGAGCGCCGCCGCCGAGGCTCATGTTGACGAGGTTAACCTGCGGGCCCGCTGTGTCCGACACCAGCCACTTGACGCCGGCCATAATGCCGGAGCTTGAGCCGGTCGCCGTCCCGGCGGCCGCATCGCCCTTGAGGACGCGAGCGTGATACAGACGCGCACTATAAGCAGCACCGTAGACGCCGTAGTTGCTGCCCCTGACGCCTAGAATGGTTCCAGCCACGTGCGTGCCGTGCGATTCGAGCGGGTCGTTATTCCACCAGGGATTGCCGTCCTTCTCGAACGTGTCGTAGCCGCCAACGTAGTTGGCCGCGATGTCAGGATGCGTGTAGTCGAGACCCGTATCGGCGATACCAACCTTGAAGCTCGCGCCCGAATAGCCGCGCGAGTGAACGTTGGTCGTCTTTGTAGTCACTAAACCGTAGAGTCCGTTGGTAGCGGTCGGCGTCATTTCACTGGTCGTCAGGTCAGAGAGACCCAAAGCGTAGCGCATGGGCTCCTGCTCGACGTATTCAACATTGGGGTTTTTCTGGATCGCGGCGAGCTGGTTGGGGTTATGCAGCTCGATGGCGATAAGGCGCTGATCGGGGAACTCGTGGCGCACGGCGGCTCCGTGAGATTTGACCATCGCGCGGTTGGAGGCCGTCACGCCGTTATTGAAAGAGACGAAATAACGCCCCTCGGCAAAGTCGGGGCGGTTGGATTTAGCGGCTGCCTGGGTCTGGTCTGAGAAGCGGCCACCCGAAGGGCCCGCCAGGCGAGTGCGCCCCTGCTGGCCGACCACGATTGAGGTGATCGTCATGGCGCACAAAACAATGACAACGAATAACGCTAGAACTTTCTTCATTTACTCTCCTCTGATTAAAATTAAAGAATGGGTGAGAAGGAAGCCGTCTCTGCTCAGGCGACCTCGGTTACTGGGGGATGATTGCATGCGAACAACGGCCACGGCACAGTTTACCAACGTGAAGATGACGTAACTCTCCGCCGTAGCGCGAGGTTATTGATTTGTGTTTATGAACCAACCTGTGCCGTACTACTTGCGGACAAACGCGTGGCAAAGGTAAGGAAGTGAACTACAGACAACATCTGTACTACAGGGGGATGCGCAGTATACATATGTGTGAGGTATTTTACAAGTAGAAAATTGCAAATTTTGTTGCAATGCGAAAATATTTTTACAAGAGGGGTTCTAGGGGCGGCGCTCAAAGAGGCGTCTGAGCATATTTGGCAGCAAAAGTGAGGTTTGTAGCGGGTTGCCGGTGGCGAAGCGGCGGGCGAAGCCGCGAAAGAGGCGTGCGGCCTGCGGCGTGTAGCCGAACCACCAGAAATCACGAATCCGGCCCAGGCGGTTGACGTGGACGTGCTGCGGGGCGACCAGTTCGAGCAGCCCCTGGCGGCCGTGCGTCCGGCCCAA
>DASQYE010000558.1:0-6343 GCA_035639355.1 Pyrinomonadaceae bacterium | reverse complement strand
CGGCATCGTCTTTCGGTCAGCTATTCCTACGATCTGCCGTTCGGGCGGGGCCGCGCGTTTCTGTCCGACCGAGGATTGGTTTCGACGATCGTGGGCGGGTGGCAGACGAACGGCATCGTGACCTTGCAGACGGGGCGTCCGTTTACGGTCGCGCTTCTGCCCGAGATTGACAACAGCGGCACGGGCCGCTCGACGCTGGGCTTTCTCGGGAATGATCGCCCGAACGTCACGGGCGACGCTTCGCTTAACGCTCGCACGCCCGAGCAATGGTTCAACACGGCCGCTTTCGCTTTCCCTCCGCGCGGCACATTCGGAAACGCCGGACGCAATATACTGGAAGGGCCCGGCACGGAGAACGTCAACGTCTCGCTGGTGAAGAACGCGGCGCTATCCGAACGCCTCAGACTTCAACTGCGCGCCGAATTCTTCAACCTCTTCAATCACCCGAACTTTAATCTGCCGGACAACTTTCTGGGCTCGCCGACGTTCGGGCGCATCCTTTCGGCGCAGAGCCCGCGCCACATCCAATTCGGTCTGAAACTGCTATTTTGATCGTGCGGGGAGGATTGCAAAGCGTGCCTCTGTTTCGAGAACGGCTGAAACTCTTATTGCTCCTGCCGGCGCTGTTGGCCCAAGCTTGGAGCGCGCAGGCGGCGGGCGATTGGCCGCAATGGCGTGGGCCCAACCGCGACGGCGCGGCGCGGGATTTTTCCGCTCCGCAGTCCTGGCCAGGCGGCTTGAAAGAGCAATGGAGGGTGACGGTCGGGGTGGGCCACGCCTCGCCGCTTTTCGTTGACGGCCGCGTTTACGTTTTCGCCCGGCAGGGCGACGAAGAGGTCTTGCTCTCGCTCGACGCGGCGACCGGCAAGGAGATATGGCGAGCGGGTCAGCCCGTTCCCTACGAGATGCACCCGGCGGCGCGCGCTCACGGCAAAGGCCCCAAGTCTACGCCCGTTTATAGCAACGGAAGAATCTATACGCTTGGCATCACGGGCGTCCTCTCCTCGCATGATGCGCGAACCGGACGCCTTCTGTGGCGAAAAGAGTTTTCAAAGCAGTACCCTAAGACCTCGCCGCTGTATGGGACGGCCATGTCGCCGGTCGTCGATAAGGGCCTTCTCATAGCGCACGTCGGAGGGCCGGACAGGGGCGCGCTCACGGCGTTCGATGCCGGGACGGGAGCGGTCAGGTGGGCATACGACGCGGACGGGCCCGCCTACGCGTCGCCCATCGTGGTCGATCTGGCGGGCGTCCGTCAGGTCGTCACCTTTACGCAGAAAGAGTTTATAGGCGTTTCGGCAGAGAGCGGAAAGTTGTTGTGGAAGATGGCGGCCAAATCCTCCTACGACGAGAACGCCGTTACACCCGTCGTTTACAAAGACACGCTCATCTTCGCAAGGGAGGATCAGGGGATCACCGCCATTCGATTGACGAGGCGGGGGCAGGACGTGGCCGTGCAGGAGGTCTGGAATAATCGAGAGAACGAGCTTTACCTGAACTCGCCCGTGCTTAGGGGAAATCTACTGTTCGGATTGTCGCCGCGCAAGAAGGGGCAGTTCTTTTCGATCGATGCTGATACGGGAAAAACTCTCTGGCAGAGCGAGGGGAGAATGGGCGAAACGGCCGCGTTGCTCAACGCCGGGAAGGTGCTGCTGCTGTTGACGAACGATGCGAAGCTAATCGTGCTGCCGCCGAGCGCCAGCGAGTACAAGCCCGTCGCCGAGTACACGGTCGCCAACAGCCCTACGTGGGCCCACCCGGTAGCCACGGGCAATCGCATCCTCGTCAAGGACGAGACGACGCTCGCTTCGCTCGCCGTCTGAAAAGCGCAGGCGCTCAATGTGAAGTGCGGGCCGACCGGTGCGGCCCGATTCGAGTCGTTGAGATATGAAGGGAGAGTTCCGATGATGAAAGAGCGTCGCGTCTCAAGAAGAGATTTCATATACCTTGGCCTCGGCGGCGGCCTGGTAATCGCGGGGCTGCCTCTGGCCCGCGTCGTCTCTCAACAGAGGGACGGAAATCTCAATTATGCGTTTGCGCCCACGCCGGGCGATACGCTCGGCCCTTTCTACAGGAGCGGCGCACCGCGCAAAGAGAGATTGATCGAAGCCGGTGTTGGGGGCACGCCCCTGATCGTCGCCGGGCGCGTCATAGACACGGACGGCAAAATGCTCGCGGGCGCAACGCTTGAGGTCTTTCATGCCTACGGCGGGGGCGAATACGACATGCTTGGGTTTCGCTGTCGCGGCGAGATTCCGGTCGGCGCAAATGGCGAGTACGGGTACGAGACGGTCGTCCCGGCCGGCTACGGCGGCCGCGCGCGGCACGTACATTATGTCGTCGGCGCGCCGGGCCACAAGCGTCTCGTCACACAGCTCTACTTTGAGAACGACCCGAAGTTTGAAGGCGACCCGGATAAAAACTACAACAATCTGGTCTCGCACCGAGAGCTGGTTCGCCCCG
This sequence comes from Pyrinomonadaceae bacterium, assembly GCA_035639355.1. Classification (GTDB taxonomy): domain Bacteria; phylum Acidobacteriota; class Blastocatellia; order Pyrinomonadales; family Pyrinomonadaceae; genus DASQYE01. Next base: position 3,880 of record DASQYE010000558.1, on the reverse strand, counting down.
TGAAGAGCATCAACAGGAACAACACGGCTTACACCTCTGTCACCTTCGACATCTGTTTGGAGAAGGCTTGAGAGGATGAGCGAAAGCGGAGCGGATTTTGACAAGGCCGCGCCGTTTCGCGTAGAAGAAGTAGGATACGTCGGTAGAGGAATAGGGCGCGCTTCGTTTTTCCGCCCGCGTAAGGAGTCACGACGCATGAAAAGAATACCCGAGCTAGTCGCGCTTCTGGTCGTGGTTTCGCTCTTCGGCCAGGCTTGCCAGAGGGCGAACGGGCCCGCCGCCAATTCGAGCGCAGCGAATACGACCGCCAATACGGCCACCGCGCAGCAGAAGGACGGAGGGCCGCCCGCGCCGCCCAAAACCGGCTTGAAGGTCGGCGAGCCCGCGCCCGATTTCACGCTCAACGATACGAATGGAAATCCCGTCAGGCTCAGCGATTTTCGCGGCCGGAAGAACGTCGTGCTGGCCTTCTACGTGCTCGCCTTCACGGGCGGTTGAACGAAGGAATTGAAGGCATATCAGTCTGATATAGCCAAATTTGAAGCGAGCGAGACGCAGGTCTTAGGAATCAGTGTCGATAGCTATGCGGCCAACAAACGTTTCGCCGAAGACATCGGCGTCACATTTCCGCTCCTGAGCGATTTCAAGCGGCAGGTCGTCAAAGTCTACGGCATCTTTGACGAAGAGCGCGGTTTCGGCACGCGCGCCACCTTCGTCATCAACAAAGACGGAATCATCCAGCACATAGAGCAGGGCGCGACGGCGATCGATCCCACGGGCGCATACCAGGCGTGCAGCACGCTTACCAAGAAAGCCTAAAGCGCGTAGATGAAGCCTCTGACGGGGCTTCGGAATACTTTCTTAGATGAAGCCGTGGGCTTTCACTACTGCGCCGCTATGTTGTAGCAGGCCATCTCCGTCGCGTTGCGAACGAGCAATCGCCCCTGCGCGATGGCCGGGTTGTTCCAGGTTCTTCCTTCCAGGGCGCTGAAGCGTGCGACCTCCGCATGAGCCTCGGGCGTAGCGCGAACCAGGACTATCTCTCCGTTTTCGGTCGTGATGATGAGATGCCCGCTCGCCAGAAGCACCTGGCCGTAGCCGTAGCGACCGCCTTTCCATTTTCGCTCGCCGCTCTTCGCATCGACGCACGACAGAATGCCTTCGTCGAGTCCGTACACGTAGCCGTTGTGAAGAACAGAGCTGTTGAACTTGTTCTTCATGGAATTGTTCTCCCAGACCTTGCGCGCGCTAAAGCTTTTGCCCGCGCCCGTCACTTCGACGAGCGCCGCTCCCTTACCGTAGCCCCCGGAGATGAAGAATCGATTCTGATCTACGGCGATGGGTTGCGAGACGTTAATGTTGGCGCTGTTCTGCCATGGCGTCTCCCACAGCAGCGCGCCGTCTTCCGGTGCCAGGCCGACGACGCGGCTGGCCGTCACTATTAGAACCTGTCGGCGGCCCGCGAGCGTGACCAGCATCGGAGACGTGTAGGACGCTTGGTCGTTGAGGGCTCTCCAAAGGGGCGCGCCGCTCGATCTGTTATAGGCGACGACGGATTTCCCCGACAGACCGCCCGGAAGCACTATCACCTTGTCGTCAACGACGAGCGGCGATGCTGCCATTCCCCATTCGATATTCTGCGCGCCGTTCTCGCTCAGGATATTACGATTCCAGATGAGCTTTCCGGTCTTCGCATCCAGACAGCGAAACTCGCCTTCAGCGCCGAGCGCATACAGGCGGCCGTCGCTCCAGGTCGGTGTGGCGCGCGGCCCGTCGCCTCCGAGCGATTCGCGGAACTCCGCGCTCCAGCCGTGCGTCCAAACCTCGCGCCCCGTCTCGACATCATAAGCGGCGACCACTTCCTGATTGCGTCGCTGCTCGATGGTGAAGGCTAGCCCTTCGGCGACGACGAACGAGGCATAGCCGCCTCCGACGGGCTGCTTCCATAATCTCGGCAGCCCGTCCGCAGGCCAGCTCGTCCTGATCGCAAGCTCGTCGTAGCGCCCGTCCCGCGTTGGCCCACGAAAGTCCGTCCAGTAATTTCTACGCGGGCCTGCGGCTTCGCCTGCGTGGGCGGCGTCCGTTGCGCCGCCCGCCGGGGCCGCGCCCGGTTGTTGCGGATTTTGGTTTGAGTTGGCGGCGGTTGATGGCGCATTCGTGTTGGCGTTGGCCGAGGCGACTGTTTGTTGCGCGGCTTGTTGTCGCTGCTCGGCGCGGTGGCGTTCAAGCTGTGCGTAGTGATCTTCGTTGGAACGCTTACGCCCGACGGTGAAGAGATAAATGTAGCTTGCCAGGAGCGCGCAGATGCCAAGCGAGATGAGAGCCTTTTTCCGCGTATCAAGCTCGGAGCGCCGCCAGAGCAGGACTAGCCCGAGCGGGGGCAACAGTATTGACGAGACTACGAGCGTTATCGTAGAGCGATACCAGGGCGTCGATTCTTCCTGCTCAAACATCCGTCACTCCCTTCCCGAAAGCTTTCGTCGCGCGCTCAACCGATTGAAACGCCCTTTTGGAAATCGGGGGCGGCTAATCGCTCGGGCCTGTCGTCGTTGCGGCGGCGGCGTCTCTTACTACAGGCGCGGAAATCTTTTGCCTCGAACCGCGACGGATTGTACATCTCTACAGCCTCCGAATATAGAAAAGATGGCTCTTTTTACTATCTTTTTACAACACTTTGCATTCGGAGAGGTCATAATACGGCTTCACAAAATAAGGGTGTAAACTCGCCGGGTTTGGGAAAGCCGTGGATGAAGAAGGCGTAAGGCGGAAGGACGAAAGAATGACGATTGCAAGAGAACAGCCCAGGGCCGTCGGACACACTTTCAGGCGGACTCATCGCCCGGCCTTGCGTCCTGCTTTTCAGCTGGAAGCAAAACTGAAAGCCCTGCCTTCGACCGTCGGCTTTGTTCTGGTAGCGCTACTTTTATCTTCTTCTATGAGGGCGCTGGCGGGCGACTGGGCGGACTGGCGCGGGCCTGCGCGCGACGGCATCTCCGAGGAGAAGAATCTTCCCGTGAAGTGGTCTCCGGCCGGAGACAATCTGTTGTGGAAAGCACCCTACGGCGGGCGTTCAGCGCCCATAGTGATGAATGATCGCGTTTACCTACAGAACCCTGCGGGCAAGGGCGAGACGCTTCAAGAGCGCGTCGTGTGTCTTAACGCCGACACGGGAAAACTGATCTGGGAGCATCGCTTCAACGTCTACATGTCGGACGTGCCGCCGCATCGCGTCGGCTGGGCCTCGCCAGTGGGCGACCCTTCTTCGGGCGATGTTTATGCGCTCGGAGTCGGCGGGACGCTTCTGGCTTTAAACAGGGACGGAAAAGTTCTTTGGGAGCGCTCGCTCGGCGAAGACTTCGGCCTGCTGACGACGCACGGCGGGCGTACCGTCTCGCCCATCATAGAGAATGAGCTGGTGATCGTTTCGGGTGTGACCTTCGGCTGGGGAGATCAATCGCGCGGGGCGCACCGCTTCATGGCCTTCGATAAAAAGACGGGCGCGACCATCTGGGTCAGCTCTCCGAACATACGCCCTTACGATACGACCTACGCTCCGCCAATCGTCGCCGACGTAGGCGGCACGCGCCTGCTCATACAGGGGGGAAGCGACGGGCACGTTCACGCTTTGAAACCTCAGACGGGCGAGCTTGTCTGGAAGTATGAGTTCAGCAAGCGCGGCCTTAACACGGGCGTCGTCCTAAAGGGTAACTTAGCCATCCTGACGCACAGCGAAGAGAATCTGGAATCGAGCGAGATGGGCATGGTCGCCGCCGTCGATGCTACGGCCAGAGGGACTATAGGCAAAGAGCAGATCAAGTGGAGCGTCAGAGGGTGGCAGGGCGGTTTTTCGTCTCCCGTGATCGACGGAGACCGTTTCTAC
>DASQYE010000557.1:0-3422 GCA_035639355.1 Pyrinomonadaceae bacterium | reverse complement strand
GTCGGCGGAATCTCGTTCAGGCGTTCCTTGACGGCGTCGGCGACGGCGACTGTGTTCTGCCCCGACTGCTTTGAGACGATGAGCGTCACGGCGGGCTGGCCGTTCAAACGCGCCTCCGTTCGCTGCTCCTCCGCGCCGTCCTCGACATAGCCTATGTCGCTGATCTTTACAGAGTAGGAGCCGCGCGTTGCGACGACTAGATCGTTAAAGCTAGCAGGGTCGGGGATACGGCCGAGAGTGCGCACCGTCAGCTCGCGCGTGCCCTCGTCAACGCGCCCACCCGGCACTTCCATATTCTGCAACCGGACGGCGGCGGCCACCTCCGCGACCGTCACGTTGTAGGCGCGCATCTTGTCCGGGTCTACCCAGACCTGTACCTCACGCTCGCGGCCGCCCACTATCTGCACCTGTCCCACACCGTTGATCGATTCGATGCGCTCCTTGATCTGCTTGTCGGCCACGTCCGTCACTTCGCGCAAACTACGCGGGGCGGAGACGGCGATGCGCAGCACGGGCGCGGCATCCGTATCGAGCTTCTGGATAATCGGGTCTTCGGCCGTTTCGGGAAGGTCGCCGACGATCAGGTTGACTTTGTCGCGCACTTCCTGCGCGGCAACGTCTGCGTTCTTCTCCAAGAGGAACGTGATGAAGACCTGCGAGACGCCCTCGACGGAGGTCGAGCGCAGCTCGTCTATACCGCTGATGGTATTGACCGCGCCCTCCACCTTGTCCGTAATCTCCGTCTCGATCTCCTGCGGCGACGAGCCAGGATTTACCACCGTGACCGTCACGGTCGGCAGGTCTATCTTCGGAAACAGGTCAACGCCCAGCGACTTGAAAGAGAAGATGCCGACGACCGTCAGAGACAGTATCAACATCGTCGCGAAGACGGGCCGGCGAACGCAAATTTCAGCAAGCTTTTGCATAACCTACTCGATTTTGGATTTTAGATTTTGGATTTTAGATTAACGCTTTTAGAATCTTGAATCTTGGCCCACAGGCTCTCAACCCACGGTCGCTCTTTAATCCAAAATCCAAAATCTAAAATCCAGAATCGGCTTATTGTCTGACGGCCATGCCGTCGCTCAGAAGCTCTATATTGCTGGTTGCCACCTGCTCGTCGGCCGCCACATTGCCGCGAACCTCGACGAGGTCTCCCTCCCTCTGGCCGAGTTGTACCAGACGCTGCTCGGCGCGGCCGTTCTTGATGACGAAGAGGTGGCTCGAAGTGCCTTCGGTATGGACGGCGCGCGCGGGCACGAGCACCGCCGGATCAGACGTTGCCTGCTGTATGCGCACGGTGGCGAACTGTCCGGGCTTCAATGCGCCGTCGCCGTTCTCGACCTCTGCCTCGACCGTGAGCGTGCGCGAGGCCGCCGTAATGCCGGGCGAGACGCGCGCGATGCGACCGCTAAAGGCGCGGTCAGGATAAGCGGAGACGCTGACGGAGACGCTCTGGCCCACCTGCACGGCCGAGATAGCCTGTTCAGGAATGTCTATGCGCATACGCAGGGGGTTTGTGCGAACGATGGTCGCGACCTTAGAGGAGGTCGTCACGTATTCGCCCAGATCGGCCGGGCGCTCCGCGACGTAGCCGTTGATCGGAGCGGTGACGACGGCATCGTTGATGGCCTTGCGCGCCTGCGCTATCTGCGTTTGGGCAGACGTAACGGCCGCCCTCGCCGTTTGGACGGCGGCGTAGTTCTGTCGCGCCGCCGCGCGGGCCGCTTCGTACTGCTGCTGCAACTGGTCGCGCTGCGCCTTCTGCTGATCGTAAGACGAGCGCGAAACGTCGCCCGATTCGATCAGGCGCTCAAAGCGTCGCAACTGTTTCTCGGCTAGCTCAAGGGCGACGCGCGCCGCGCCGACCTCCGCGACCTGTTCGGGATCGAAGGTCTGTCCGGGCCGCAGCCCTATGCGCGCTTCGGCCTGCCGGACGGCGGCCTGCGCCTGTACGACCTGCGCCTGCGACTGTTCCAGACGGATGCGCGCGTCTCGATCATCCAGGCGAACGAGCACCGCGCCGCGCTGGACGTAGCTGCCCAGATCAACGCCGACCGACACCACCTTGCCCGCCACGGCCGGAGCGACATCCGTCTGCTCGTCGCCGGTCAGGCTGCCCGTCGCCTCGAAGAAGCGCGGCAGCTGGCGCAGGATGGCCGGCGCTGTAGTCACGTCAATCACCTGCGGGGTGGCGGCGGCCGCCTCGGGCGATGCGCCCTTGTTTGATTGCGCCTTTGAGCCGCTGCACGCCATGGCCAACAGGCTCGTCAAAGCGAGTAGAACAGCCAGAGATAATAGCTTGATTTTACGGGGAATCATTTTGTCTGTTTCTTCTTCGTTGTGGCTTTACGGACGACGCCTGCGGCGCGGCGGCCCGCTTCTGCGCGCGGCCCGTCGCCGCCGTTCGTCCCAATGCCCCTCAATAAGATTTCCGTGAACTCGCGCGCGGCCAGCTCGTTCGAGATGTCCAGCAAGCGGCGCTGCGTGTCCCACAGATTGTTGTTCACGGAATGATGAACAATCATGCCCAGGAAAGCCCGCACGACGATTCTAGGCTCCAGGTTGCGCAGCGCGCCATCGCGCTGGCGCTCTCGTATGTAGCCGCCCAGAAATTCGTACATCTGTAGAACATTTCTTTCCCAGAACATCTTGCCCAGCTCGTGGCCCTCAAGCGCCGCATGCATCAGCAGGCGCAGGAATTCCATATCGCGCTCGTGATGGCGCAAGACCGTCCGGGCCAGACCCTCAAAGACGGCCCGGTCATCCTTGCGCTTGGCCGCCTCCGTGACCGATTCGTCCTCGCACAGATTCAGGTCGCCGCCCGCGCATGCCTTGTAATCCAGGATGGCCGTATAAAGCTCTTCCTTGGTGGCGAAGTGACGAAAGACCATCGCCTCCGAGACGCCCGACGCCTGCGCAATCTCTTTGGTCGTCGTGCCGCGAAACCCCTTCTTGGCGAAGAGGCTGATGGCGACCAGCAGTATTTGCGAGCGCCTATCCTCGCCCGCCATGCGCGATGGCGGGGCGACGGCTGCGGGCACTAAGCTGCGGTCGGAAGTTACGGGTTGTTTGCTCACACGCTCATCCTTCGGAGAAAGCTTTAGAAAGTAAGTACTTACTTACCACCTTCGATGAACGATGTCAAGAAGTGCCCGGTTCCATCGAAATCGGTCGTTCTCGCCTGTACTGTTCCCGACCTTTGCGCTATCTTAGCGCGTACCTTTTTGCAACAAGATTAAGGCGTCACGGCGCGTCGATTGCGGGCGCGGGCGCAACCTTGTTCGTTTACTTGCGGCGCTCGCCCTGGGCGAGGGCGTCGGCACGTCGTTTGCTCATTTGCCTCCGGTGCGAAGAGTTTAATGTAGAGCTACGCGACGCGCTCATACGGCACAGATAGCTTAACTTTTAAGGAGAATAAG
>DASQYE010000556.1:0-2927 GCA_035639355.1 Pyrinomonadaceae bacterium | reverse complement strand
CCAGGGGGATAGTGGAGGCGGGGTTCTCTTTTTTTGTTCCGGGCGATTCTTTTTTAAGAGGGCGCGGCTGGCGGGGGTGGCCTAACGGTGCGGTGCGTAGTAGCCGATGCGCGCGGATACTTTCAAAGAGGGGTCTGCGGTTTGGACGCGCACGCGCCGAAATCGTCCGTTCCTGGTTTTGTCCAGAGGTGTGTAATAAAGCGCATACTGGTGGCGCAGCTCATCTGCGACTTCGGCGTAGGTCTGGTCGAGCGCCGCGAAGCTCCTGGGCTTGTAGAGTCGTCCGCCCGTGGCGGCCGTCAGCTGCGCCAGTTCCCTTTCGCTCTGGTCGAGCACGCGCAACCCCTCGCGCAAGTCGCCTATGCGAAGCTCATTGAAGCGAACCACGGACGGCTCCCCGGCGAGCAGAGTGTCCAGCTCAGCGCGCTTGTTGGCCCGTTCAATCTCCGTATTGCTGACGACATAGACGACCGCCTGCGCTTCGAGCAGCGCGCGCAGGGCGTCGGCGAGCGTGGCGTAGCCGCGTCCGCTGTCTATGCCGTCCGTAAGGACTATGAGGGCGTGGCGTCCATGCGCGCCGCGAAATTGTTCGCGCGCCGCCAGCAGGAGCGCATCGTTGAAGCGCGTGAAGACGCCCGGCATGATGCGCCCCAGAGAGCGGCGCAGCTGCACACGGCTCTGCGTCCAATCCTGTAACAGCTCGACGCGATCGTCGAACTTGATGAGACTGATACGATCGTCGGGCGCGAGTTTTTGCGCGAATCCCTCTACGGCCCGCCGAAAGTCATCCAGGGAGCGCGCGGCGCTGGACGACGCATCGACCATAAGGACGACATCGACGGGGACTTGCCTGAGCGCCAGATCGCTTAGGGGCTGTTCGCGCCCCTCTTCAAAGACGCGAAAATCTTCTCGCTTGAGCGTGGTTACGAGCCGTCCCTCGCGGTCTCGCACCGTCACGGGCAAGAGCACCTCGGAAGTGCTCACAGAGATCACGTCGCCCTCGTCAACATCCTGTCCTTCGGCGGCCGTGGAGGGCTGCTGAGTGACGGATTCCCTTCCCGCCTGCGAAAGGAGCGTGCGCGGCGAGACCAAAAGAATGAAGATCAAGGCAAATAGCACAGGGTTACGAAAGCTTCTCCGCCCGCCCATAACTTCGCGCATTTCCGTCTTCATTCCTTTTATACTGTTTTCGCCGCCGACCGTAGACGGGGCGCGCTTGAATGTCGCTCTATTTCTAGGGCGTCGGGTTTGAGCGAGTAGCGTTCGAGGTCTGGTCGTCGCCCATCGCGGCGCGCATGGCGTTGATGATGGGCTCGCTGACTCGCCTGCGGCGCAACTCGGCCAGCCTGGCGGTTGAGAGATCGAACTCGGCTGGCGATTGTTCTATGCGGCGTATGATCGTGCCTTCGGAAAATCCCGCTTCGACCAGCTCTACGACGCGGTCGTTCATCAGCGTCGGCGTCCTCTCCAATGTAGGAGGCGCGCCGCCCGCCTCAGCCGGAGGACGAATGATGCGCACGCTGGCGCTCCCTGTACTTTCAGTATCGTCCTGGTTTGCGCCACTCAAGCCACGACCGCGCGTGCGGCTGGAAGACCCGCTGCCCGAGCCGAAGATGCCTGTGCCGCCGTCGCCTCCGGCCCCATTACGCCTTGAGCGGGAGGAGCCGTCAGGATCGTCGAAAAACGGATCGTCGCTCCAACCCTCGTCGGCCATGAGCGCATTTTCGCCGTCGCGCGCCAGCATGACCAGAATGACGCGCTCTGTGACTCCGCTCCTTTTAAGCTCTATCAATTTATCGGGCGCGAGGTCGAACCGGACGGGGCGCGAACGGATGATGGCGATCAGGGTCTTCTCTTTGAAACCGGCGCGCACCAGCTTGATAACGGAAGCGTTTGTGAGCGGCGATTCGGCGCTCTGCTGCTGTGCGCCAACGCCATAAATGGCGAAACACAGGCTCAGTAAAAGAGTGACGGCGATTTTTTTCAAAGCGATTCGCATGGGGCTCGTGTGCCTTCCTCCGTTGATCTTTTATTTATGAAATGTCTAATGGGGAAGTTCTTTCGATCGATGCGGCTCCCTATTTCAAGCCGGAAGCGCGGGCCACCGCCGAGGCCTGGGCGGGAGTCACGGCCTGCGGCCTGCTCTTTTCATAACGCGCGCTGATGCGCCTAACGTAGTTGCGCGTCTCTTTATAAGGTGGCACGCGCCCTCCGTACCTCATCACGGCCCCCTCGCCGGCGTTGTAGCTGGCGAGCACCAGATCGACGCGATTGCCGAAATTGTTGAGCAGCATCTTCAGGTAACGAGTGCCGCCCATGATATTTTCGGCTGGGTCGAAGGGCCTGCGCACGCCGAAGCGCGCCGCCGTGCCGGGCATCAACTGCATCAGCCCTTGCGCCCCTTTCGGAGAGACGACGCGCGAGTTGAAATGGGATTCCTGCTCCATGACGCAGAATATCAAATATGGATCGACGCCGTGACGTGCGCCGCTCTGCCTGATGAGCGTATCCAGGCGAGCGCTGCCAGTGCTCCAGCCGCGCTCCGTCCAGGAGCGTTTGGCCCCGGCGGCCGTGGCAACGGGCTCGCGCTCGCGCTCAATTCGCTCGATGCGCGCGCGCTCTAAAAAGATGGAGAGGATACCGCGCCTGTACCATGCGCCGTCCGCCGTCTCGGTCACACTATCGGCTTCGACGCGCGCACCGCCGACCAGATAAATCCAGACGGGCTCTGTGGGTGCGTCCGCCTGCGCGGCGCTGACCTCTACGATCCTGGCTTTCGGCTCGCGCGTGTTTGCTTCTCTGGTTTCTTCGGCATCACTACCGCGCTCGATTCGGCTGACGCGCGCACGCTCGACCAGATTGGTAATGCCGCCGCGCCTGTACCAGACGCCCTGCGCGTCCTCCCACACGTCGTCAACCAGGACGTT
>DASQYE010000555.1:0-3030 GCA_035639355.1 Pyrinomonadaceae bacterium | reverse complement strand
GCCGATGCCCTGTCTCAGTCCGGGGATGAGTCCGCCCGTGAGCGCCACGTGCGCGTCTCTGAAACCGGGGCCGAAAAACGGAATCAGCGCCGCACCCAGGGTGGTAACGCCGTCTAGGATGTTGAATAACCGGGCCCTCTTTCCCTGTTGCTTTTGGTAGGCGTCAAAGAACGCCGAGACATCTTCGAGCGGCGCGGGCGTCTGCGTCTCCTGTCCCTCAAAGAACTCTATTTCCGAGTTCAAGCCGCCGTGAGCCCAGTCTATCTCGGCCTGGATGGAGGCGAGCGGGATGAAAATCTTCTTATCGCCACGGTTGACGACCGAGAGCTTGATGACATAGAAATTGTCGGCGATCCCTCTGCCGAACTCGTAATTGGCCTTGTTGCTGTCGAGGATGGTGAACTCGTAGGTAAGGTCCTCGTCGCGCTTTGGCCCGACCTCTTTCGAGGCGAGATAAGTTTCCGGAGCGGCGACGACCGCCTCCACGCCGTCCGCCTTGACCACAGGCAACTGTTTGATGCCGGGCTTCTTGATCGTGAGCGCGACGCTGGCCGGTCGAAAAGCCAGGCTGTAGCCCTGGATCTTGGTGAACTCAAAATAGAGGTCTACCATCTTGTCGTCAATGTAGAGGATTTTGCTGCGCTGCACACGTAGCGAAGAGTTACGCGGCACGAGCACAACATTGACCATCTGCTCGATCTCCCTGTTCCAAGCCTGCCAATCGTTCGGAGCGGTGGGCATAGTCCTGGGCTGTGCCGTAAGCCTCCCGTAGCTGCTGATAAACTCCTCCGGGGTCAGAGTCGGGCGACGGTAATTGCCGAAGCCGCTGCCCTCTATCTTCACCCTGCCGATGCCTAGATTCCGTTGAAGAAACAGTACTTCCACCTTCGATATTTTAGGCTCGTTGGGGTCGGCCTGCGGTTTTTTCGGCTCGAACGGCTTAGAGATGGCGACCACCTGGCGGTTATCCAGGTCGGCCGAGTCGTAAACCGTGACGACCACATCTTTAACCTCGAACTCATCGGGAGCGACGAAATCAACGATGAGATTATTGGGATTGCTGCCCGGCCTGATGAGGACGTTGGAAGCGCCAGCGGGAAGAATCTCAATGCTCATGCGATGCGGGTTGCTGTCAAAAAGCCCCTTATCGTTGGTGACGAAAAGGGTTTGAATCGGCGAGTTGGGAGATGAAACAGTCGAGTGTTTGATGTCGAAGATGCTGATCTTTGGAGGCGGAGACGGCTCCTTGAGCGACAGCTTGAAGCCGCTGCTATCTACGGTGATGCCTCTGGTCGTGATCCTGAACACTTCGATTGTCGTGCCGAGCGGGGCCTCCGCCTCGACGACAATCTTATTATTGCTGACCAGCGATTTCTTTGTGACCGTACCGACGGCCCCTCCCTTAGCATCAATTAACTGCACGGCTGTCAGGTCTGCCGCATTGCTGCCGAAGTTATTCCCGGTGATCTCAATGGTTAAGCTCACCACCTTGTTCTTTACTGACACTTCGCGGACAGATACCCCTTCGATGATCGGGTTCGTACTGGTCTGCGCTCTGTTTACGTTCACCATACTACAGAGAAAGATCGCCAGCAGCAGGCCGCCGCAGGTCGCCCGAAATACATCTCCGTTCCGCGCCGCCTTGTGCAGCGTCTCCCTCGAATAGTCGTCACAGGCAGCACTGCGATCTAGCCCGGCGATGGATGCGTTCATTTTCATGTTCATCTCCTCTGGTCTGGGATAGGAACTTTACGGATGCCCTACAAATCAAATGCGATTTGGAAGCATAATGTTTCGCAGCGTTTGAAAATCTGCATGAGCGGCAGGCAAAAGCTGTTGGTCGAGCAGCCAGAGACCTAATCGCCCCGCAGAAGAACTCGCCCTGGCCCGCGCGGCACATAATAACGCAGCCCTACGGCGCTTTGCAGCAGTGGAATTGCTCCACCCCGTTGCGCCCCGGACAACAAGTGAAAATACAAAAAGGCTGAAGCCATCAAGCTTCAGCCTTCTTTCTTGAAAAGCGGAGTTTCAAGGGGCCGGATTATTTGGAGAGATGGCGCGCGCCCGTCACTTCAGATTGCAGGCGGCTGTCTAGAACTGCAAGGCGCGCCTCAATTCATCCTCTTGTCTTCTCCCGTCGCGCTTGAGCGTCTCGCCCGGCGGCGCGTACACTTCATAAGCGTCCAAAAAGTCTTCGTAGAACATGTCGCCCAGCCTGATGTAGCCGCGCCCTGTAAGGTGTACGTGATCGCGTTGGCCCAGGCCCGCCGCGACCCAGGCGTTCATGGAGCCCGCTCCGCCCATCGCCGCGCAGGAGTTCCAGAAGGCCGCTCCCATCTCGATTGCGGCGCGGCGCTGTGCTTCCAGCAGCGCAGGCATCTTACCGGCCGACTGCCACCCGCCGCCCGTTCTCACTGCGCGGTCGGGAGGGCCGAAGATCAGTATGGAGGCCTGCGGCGCGGCCCGTCGAAAGCGGCGCAGTATCGTCACGAACATGCGCTGGTAAGATTCCACGCTCCAGTTATTGTCCGTTACTTCGTTAGTCCCGTAAGCGAGAATCACAAGATCAGGACGGCGCTCGGCGAGGCTTGAAGTAAAGCTCGACTCGTTCCAGCTGAGAAGACGCACGGCACGCGCGCCGTTGATGCCGAGCACGTCGTAGAGAATGCGTGAGCGCGCCTCCTGCACGGAAGCCCCGCCGCCGAAATCGCGCTCGAAGCGCTTACGCACCTCTGCCGTAAGGATGTTGGCCGCCGTATGTGAATCGCCATAGTGCGCGATCCTTACAGGCCGTGTGCGGCGTCCTTGCTCGATGGCCGCGAGCGCTTCGTAGAAGGAACTGAGCGCGGCAGGGTTCTCGATTCCTCTGGCCGCTTGCGCGGCGGGCGAATTCGCGGGTGTGACCTCGTTGGTACGCCCGGTGGATCGAGCCGCCGTCGCCGCAAAAGGAGCGGCGATAAAGGAAAGGCCGAGCGAAACGGCCAATAATCTTCTCAATAAACTGTCTCCGATGACTTTCATACTGCTTTC
>DASQYE010000554.1:0-2441 GCA_035639355.1 Pyrinomonadaceae bacterium | reverse complement strand
ACGGAATTCAAGAGCCCTGCACGTTGCACGTCCCCGTAGGAGCACAAGCGCCGACGCCGACCGGGCCGGACAGCCCCGCGGCCTTGCAATTGCCGAGGACGGCCTCTTCCGGCCTGAGCCTGACCTGCTTCAAAAGCGGCCGGGCGTAAGGCTTCTTCGATGGCTTACCGTTTCCTTTATCTTCCATCATACGTTCCTAACTTTTCTGGTTTCGATTCGTTTCATAGAGTCTAGTCAATGAGTGCTGCATGACGAGCAGCCGCCGCTGCCGCAAGCGCCGTCCGCCGAAGCGCCGGCCGCGCTCACTACAGGAAGATAGCGAGAGGGCGATCCGGCGTTCATCACTCTCAAGCCCCTGCGCCGCTGTAATGAGACGGCTGACCGGCTTACATCGTCAAAGCGAGTCCCGCCCTCGCAGTATTCGCAGACGCCGTGCGGAGGGACTTCTATGTCGAAGGCGCGCGCGCGCAAGTGCGCCACGTGGCACAAGTGATCGACAGGCTTTTCGGCATGGCCGCCTTCAAGCTCGCCGTTGGCCGGACACATCCCGCACATGGCCTTGATCTCGCACGCGACGCACTTCGTAAGCATGGTCATCTTTTTGCGCCGCACCTTCAATAGAAAATCGTTCCATCCTTCAAGGAAGCTTCCCGCGCGCAGATCGTAAGTGTCGAAGTGTGAGAGGACGCAAATGCTCATCAAGCCCTGCGGGTCTACGGCGAAGGAGTTGATCCCGCCGCCGCAGTGATAGACCTCGTCGCTATGCTCGGCAGTGTTGACGGGCCCTTTGAACCTCTCCGCGAACTTCTTCCATTCAGAGACGCGGGCCGAGTCCTGCAAATCCAGCTCGACCGTCTCCTCGGGCGTCAGACGAACGGCGAGCGGGCTCTGTGAACAATCTATACGCGGGCTCATCAGCGCATCGAATTTGAAAGCGAGCCCCAAGTCCTGCTCCGCGTAACGCTTCATCTCCCATATCTCGTGACGGTTGATCGTGACGGCGACCGTCTTGAGCGACAGCGGAAGCTTGCGCTCGCGCAACAGCTCTATGCCGCGCATACACCTGTCGAACGAGCCCGGAATGCCCGTCAGCTTTTCGTATGTCTCGCGCGTGCGACCGTAGAGCGTTATCTCTATGGCGAAGGGCCGCCACTCGGCCAGATGGTCTGCGATCTCGGGCGTGATGAGCGTCCCGTTCGTGAAGAGAGTTATCAGAAAGCCCTTACGCTTGGCGTAGGTGTAGATTTCCAGAAAATCTTTGCGCGCGAAGATTTCGCCGCCCGTGTAGAGCAGCCACAAACAGCCCGCCTCGCTCAGTTGATCCAGCAGACGGCAGTGTTCGTCCAGGGAGAGCTCGGAGCGGCGTGCCTGGGTGTCGCTCATAGGAAGATTGTTGTAACAGTGCGCGCAAGCCAGAGGACACCGCCGCGTGACTTCGATGGTCGCTTCGGACGGGTAACGGTCGGTCAGCAGTCGCTCGTGAAGCTCCCGGCTGAACTCTCCGTAGTTTACTGTCTCCATCTTTATCCTTCGTTCTCGCCCGCGCGGCGAATGAGGCCCGCCCGTTGAAGTGATTCCAGCAATGCGAGCACGTCACGCGCAGCCTCTTGCTCAGCGACCTCGTACTCCGCATTGATCGTGTCTATGATACGGGCGACCGGCGTCGAGCCGTCGATCAGCTGCCAGACCCTTGACCCCACCGAGTTCAAAGTGTAGATCGAGTCCAGATCGCCCACGTGCCCACGCACAGGCACAAGCAGCGTCTCGCCCGCGATGTGGCGCGTGATTAGATCCTCGCCCTTGACGTAGCATGTATCCAACTGGCGCATGTCGGCCCTGAAGCGCGGCGGTCGCACGTCTGACCTCTTACCCGTCGAAGAACCCTTCCCGGAATCGTGCTCTATGAAAGGGCCGCATGGTCTACAAAAGCATTCGACCACGAGCGCTCTCAGTCGGAAGATTTATTACCGGCAAAAAGGGTTCAAGCGTCTGGGAAATTCAACCTGCCGGGCGTTAAACCTCTCTCGCGTAGCCTCTCATACGCCCGCGCCGCATCATGTGTGCGAGGAAGCTAGCATTAGTGCGCCATCACGTCAATACTTTAGCAGTGCAGGAGCAGCCGCGCGCGTCGTGTGCAGGCAGCCTCGGCGCTCTTTCCGGGCCACGCGCCGAGGCTCTGCCCCGGACGGCGAAACGACAGCGGCCGCGCGCCGACCTCAAAACGAATTTTTATACGAGCAGGCGAAAAGCCCCCTTGTCGAAGTCTGCTGAAACAGATTGCGCCCCGCGTCGAACGGCTGTTATACAATCGCTGCCGGGGCCGCTTCTCAGCCGGGACGCCGTATCGAACACTTGGAGACCAGGCGCGAATGTCCCTGTAGCTGTTCGCATGATGAATTGCTAATCCGCCTTTCCCGCTCGAATCCTATGACGCCTGAAAA
>DASQYE010000553.1:0-6658 GCA_035639355.1 Pyrinomonadaceae bacterium | reverse complement strand
TTGAACGGGTCGCGCCTGGTCGGCGCATCGCTGTTGCTGCTGTTGGCCGCCGCATCCCTCGCCTTCGGTCAGAGCGACGTGCCACGCTCAACCGTCGCCATCACGTACCCGCTCGATCAAACCGTCAACGTAGTGTTTCGCGGCACGACTCGTTTGCCGCGTCTCAAAGGCGAAGCGAAGGTCAGGCGCGCGGGGCGTCGCGGCACGCGCGTCGAATTGAACATAGAGAATCTTCCGCGCGCGTCGGAGCTGGGCGGCGTCTATACGACTTACATCCTGTGGGCCATCTCGCCCGAAGGGCGCGTGGACAATCTGGGCGAGATCAAGAGAAGCGGCAGCATGATCGTGGACTCGAAGCTGGACGTGACGACGCCCCTGCAAAACTTCGCCCTGATCGTCACGGCCGAACCGCATTTTCTGGTGCGCGGCCCGAGCCGCATGGTGGTGCTCGAAAACCTTCCGCCGCGCAATGCCGTCGGCGCAGACGTGGCGACCATGAACGTGCAGTACGCCGGCAATAGCAGCGATTACTTTAACGATCAGCGCTTACCGGAAGTCGCCGACAGCGATTATCGCCGGACGCCGACCTCTCTGCTCGGCGCGCGCCAGGCCATCAACCTTGCGCGCTACGCTGGGGCCGAACGCGAGGCGCAGGACGAGTTGAGGGAGGCGCAGGCCCAGTTGGAGCAGGCCGAGAACGCCTGGCGTCTGAGACAGTCGGAATCGGAGGTGGATGCGGCCGCAAGGAAAGCTGTGAGCCTCGGCGCGCGAGCCGAGGAAGTGGCTGAGACGCGACGAGCCGCCCGGCAGAGAAGAGAAGAGATTGCGCGCCGCGACGCGGCCGTGCGCGAAGCCGAAGAGACGGCGGCCACCGCTGGTAAAGAACTCACGGACCTGCGCGCAGACCTGGACCGCGAGCGCCACGCGCGCGAGTTGGCCGAGCGTGACGCGGCAAATGCTACTCAGCAGCTGCGCGACCTTCGCACCGAAGTGGCCCGCCTGCGCGAAGAGCTGCAAAGCGTCCGCGCCGAAGGTGAAGATGCGAAGGTGAAGCTCGCGCGCATAGAGGGCGAGCGTCAGGCGCTCGCTGCGCGCCAGGCCGAAGAGCAGCGCGTCGTGCAACAGCGCGCGGCAGCCGCGACGCTCAAAGAGACCCTGTCGCGTTTCGGCTCGGTTCGTGAAACGAATCGGGGTCTCGTCCTGGTACTGCCGGAATCCGTTTGGGCCAATGCTCGCGCCAGCCAGCTCGCCCCGGCGGCGAACGCCAGGCTCGAACCCCTGGCGGCGCTGCTGGCGAACAACCCGGACTACCGCATAGTGATAGAGTCGTACACGGACAATCGTGGCGACGAGGCCGCGCTGCTGCGACTGACGGAGGAGCGCGCGCAAGCCCTGGCCGGTGCGTTTATCTCGGCCGGGGTCGAAGGCGTCCGGATACAGGCGAGCGGTATGGGCGTCGCCAACCCGGTCGCGCCAAACAACAGGGCGCAGGGCCGCCTTCGCAATCGTCGAACCGAGATCACGCTCACCTTCACGAGCGCCCAGGACACAGCCGTAAATCAGTGACAAGGGACAAGTGACGAGTGTCGAGTTAAAGACTTTTGCTTTTGCTCGTCACTCGTCACCAGGTCACTCGCCACTGCTCTTAATATGTCGCTGCTCGAAGTCTTACAACTCATCGGTTACAGCACGGGGGCGGCGTTGCATCTATGGATGGGGGCGCTGCTCTGGCGTCGCCGTCGCGGGCTGATGAGCATCGAGCGCGTGTTGCTGGCGCTGACGGTCAGCTTCGGCGTCTGGCATGGCTGCAATCTAATCATCGCCTTGCAGGGAATGCTCGGACTGGAAGCGTCGCGCTGGGCCACGCTGCTCCGCCTGGCCGATACGCTCGCCGTCGTCAGCATCACCCTGTCTTACTCTTTTCTGCTGCACGTTCATCTGCACCTGTGGGCCAACGCGCACGAGCGCGGGCTGAGGAGGGGCGAGCGCCTGCGCGTTTACCTGTCTTACATCCCGACCCTCTTTCTAATAGTCGCCGTGCCGCCGCTCTGGGCGGGCGAGTACGCGCCGATGTTTGTCAAGCTCTCGCAGCTGGTGCTGCCCTTCGTCCTGTGGGCCGCTTACGTGCTCTGCTTCATCGCGGTGACTGACCTGCTCATCGCCCGCCGTTCGTCTTCGCGTAACGAGCGGCGGGCTTTGCAAACGCTCGCCGTCTCGTTCCTGGCCACGGGAGCGCTGCTCGTCTCAGTCTACGCTCTCGGATTGGGCGAAGGGACTGGCCGGGGTCACTATCTGAAGACGGCCGCAAACCTGGGCTCGCTGCTGCCGTCGGCGCTGATCGCTTACTACATCTATCGCTACCGTTATCTTGAGCTGATTATCAAGGAGAGCCTGATCGCCGCCACGTTCGCGGCGGTTGTGCTCACGGCCTATCTCTACGGCATACGCACGGTCGGCGCGTGGCTCACCGAGCGTTATAACCTGCGCGCGGGCGTCGTCGAATCATTGTTGATCCTAGCGCTGGCGCTGCTCGCGGCCCCTTTGCGCCAGTGGATCGAAAAGCGTTTCCATAATCTGTTCCAGAGGGAAGCGACGCTGTACCGCGAAGTGGTGGCTCGCATAGGCTCGCAGGCGGGCCAGTATAAGCAGTTGCCCGAGCTGTTGCGATTCGTCGAAGAGCGGACGGCCCAGGCCCTATCCTTGCGCCGCGTGCGCATCGTCCTCAATCCAACTGGCCGAGATGAATCCGGGATGGTCAGTCAGCCCGATCAAGAGAGCAAGGTGGAGCACGACGAACAGTTGTTTGAATTGATGGGCCAGGTTCTTGTGCAGGCGCGGGCCAACGGCTGGACGGCCATTGAGGGCGAGCGTCGTTTGCGCGAGCACGGATTTGAGATTGCCTACGCGCTGCGACGCGAGGAGCGCACCGTCGGATTGATGTTGATAGACGCGGCTGCCGATGCCTTAACGCCGGACGCGCGCGCGGTGCTTGAGGTGCTGGCCGGACAGGTGGCAATCGCCATCGAGGACTGTCGCCTAGTCGAGGAGAATGTGTGGTTGGAGCGGCGGCTGGCGCAGGGCGAGCGCCTGGCCGCGCTCGGCCAGATGGCCGCCACGGTGGCCCACGAAGTCCGTAACCCTCTGTCTGCGATCAAGTCCATCGCCCAGGTGATGCGCGAGGATCAACATTTGTCGCGCGAATATGGGCGCGACCTGAATCTGATCGTCGGCGAGACTGATCGCCTGAGCCGCAGCGTAACGCAGCTGCTCAGCTACGCGCGCACCACGCCGCCGGCAATCGCGCCCTGCCGTGCCGACGAGCTGGCGCGCTCCGTCACGGAGCTTTTCAGCGCCGAAGCCTCGGCCCGCGCCATTCGACTCGAATGCCTGCCGGAATCCGTACATGAGCTGGACGGCGTGACGGCTTCCGCCACACGCGACGCATTGTCCAATCTACTGCTCAACGCGCTGCAAGCGACGCCTGCGGGTGGGACGATCCGCGTCGAGACGCGCGACGATATGGATGACCTGCTCTTCATAGTGACCGACAGCGGCCCCGGCGTTGACCCCAAATTGCGCGAGCGTATCTGGGAGCCGTTCTTCACCACCAGGCAGCGCGGCACGGGTCTGGGTCTGGCCATCGTGCGCAAGCGCATGGAAGACGTAGGCGGCACGACCCGCCTCCTGGACGGAAACGGCGGCGGAGCCGGCTTTGAATTAAGATTGCCGCTCAAATCTCTTTGACCCGTACTCCGGCCCGAAGCGCCCGCGAACCTCGTAGCGCCACTGCTTACGGCGAGCCCGTGCTTTCCCGTCTTCGTCTCCGAGATTTTTTTTGACGACATCTGTGCCACTTTTTCCGAGCACACGCGTTTCTACAAGCGGCCCTCGGGAGAGAGAGAATTGCCGCGAAAGGTTGAAAGAGCTTTCTCATTGACCATATCAAACAGGAGATGAACAATGCCGCCACTACGCCTCAAACGCGATCTATTCATCTGCGCGCTTATGATCTGCTCTGTTCTTTCGGGAACGGGCCTGGCCCAGAATGCCAGGGGGTCTTCGCCCGCGATGCCTTCAAGCAACGAGCTGAAAGGAGCCGTCGATTTGGAGATTCATCTGCACCTGGTTGTGGCATCGAACGCGGCGGGCGAAGGGACAAAGCTGCCCTCGGCGTTCGACGCGACTTCCAGGCAGCTTCGCTCCTCGCTGCCATTTAATAACTACCGCTGGGCCGCCACCTTTATCAACCGCGTCAGCAACGGGGCGAGCAGCAGCGTTCGCGGCATCGCCGGGCCGCTTTTAGGGACGACCTCGCCGTCTTCACAGACTCCCTCCTTCTACGACATGCAGCTCAACGATGTCCTTCTGGCCTCGGATGAGAGCGGGCAAGAGGTCGTCCAGCTCAGAGTCCATTTCGGTGCGCGTTTGCCGGTCGTGGTGGGGGCCGGGGGCGGAACGAGCCCGCCGCTCGTTAACTACGAGAGCACGGGCATCAGCACCTCTATCCGCGTAAAAGAGAACGAGCCGGTGGTGATCGGGACTATGAGCCTGGGCCCGACGAACGAGATGCTGGTGCTATTAATCACGGCGAAGAAGCTGCGCTGAAACGGATTTCGCCTCTCGGTAGAAACAGTGGCGCTTTCATAAAGCGGCGCACCCTTGGGGGCTCTCGCGGCGCATGTCGCGTGCGGGCCGGAAACGTTTCCGGCGCTGGACGCGGCATGCGCTTTTCCATTAGTTCGCCGCCGCTCGCTTCGGTTAATATCCGTCAGTATAAAGAGGGCCGACTGCGAATCGACGCTTCCGCCCGGCACGCTACGTGCTGGAAAGGTTCGTCACGGAGAACCTGTCATGACACAAAGGGCAGAAGAGGAATTGCGTTTACTGATAGTCGATGATGAGGAAGCGGCGCGCTACGGAATGCGCAGGGCGCTGAGTGGTTTCGGCTATTCCATAGAAGAGGGCGGAAGCGTCGAGGCGGCGCGCGCTCTCGTGCAGGAGCAGCGGCCCGACCTGCTGTTGCTGGACGTGAACCTGCCGGGCGCGAGCGGGCTGGATTTCCTGCGCGAGCTGCACGAGACGGACAAAGACGGGCCGCTGGTGATACTGATTACGGCGCACGGCTCGGAGCGCATGGCGGTCGAAGCCATCAAGGCGGGCGCGCACGATTACCTTGCGAAGCCCTTCGAGGTGGACGACCTGCGCCTCGCCGTCAAGAACGCTTCGGAGACCGTTCGGCTGCGGCGCGAGAATCGCTCTTTGCGTCGCCGGATCGAGATAGAGGGCGCGCGTCGCGGCCCTCTGACGGGCACATCCGAGGCCATGGAGCGCGTCCGTGCGTTGATCGAAAAAGTCGCAGAGACGGACGCGACCGTCCTCGTGCGCGGCGAATCGGGGACGGGCAAGGAACTTGTGGCGCGCGAGATTCACGAGCGTAGCACGGCGCGAAGACGCGGCGCGTTCGTCGCCGTCAACTGCGCTGCGCTCCCCTCGGAGCTGATCGAGTCGGAGCTTTTCGGACACGAGAAGGGCGCTTTTACGGGCGCGGCGAGCAGGCGGCAGGGAAAGTTCGAGCAGGCCGACGGAGGCACGCTTTTTCTGGACGAGATCGGCGACATGAGCGCCAACGTGCAGGCAAAGCTATTGCGCGCCCTCGAAGAAAGACGCATCGAGCGGCTCGGCGGCAACGAATCAATCGCCGTCGATGTGCGTATCATAAGCGCCACACATCGGCCGCTCGAACAGGAGATCGCGGCCGGGAATTTTCGCGCCGACCTCTTCTATCGCCTGCGCGTCGTGACCGTGGAGATTCCCCCTTTGCGCGAGCGCCGCGAGGATATACCGCTCCTGGCAGAGACTTTTGCGCGGATGGCTTCCGAGCGCTACGGCCTGCCCGCACGCTCGCTCGCGCCGAGCGCCCTGCGCCGGCTGCTTGAATATGAGTGGCCGGGCAACGTGCGAGAGCTGCGCAACGTAATCGAGCGCGCCGCCGTTCTGGCCGAAGGCGAGGAGCTGACGGCGCGCGATCTGCCCGAAGAGATCAAGGACGGTCACGGACGCGCCCCCGCCGAATCGACTCTCGCCGCGACCGACGAAGGGGGCGGGCTCGTCGTGCCCTTCACGGCCGATTTTCGGGAAGACCGCCGCGAGTTCGAGCGTCGTTATATCACGCGCTGTCTTGAGGAAACGGGCGGCAATGTGACACGCGCCGCCACCATGCTGGGGATGCACAGGCAGTCTCTCCAACACAAGCTGCGCGAGCTGGGTCTGGGTCGCCGCTACGTCAACGTCTCTACGGACGCGCAAGATTAATCCGACAACTGAAAGATAAATCCGGGCCTCGCGCGCCGTTGATTCGCCCGCCGACGAAGGATGAAAGGAAAGCTTCTAAGACTTTTCATAGCCCCTCTTTCATCTTTCATCCTTCGTCATCACGACGCGCAGGCGTTTCGACGTGATATGCCTCTCTCGTGTCAAACATTCATTTGAGCCCCGCTTAAAAGCGTCGGGCCCGAAGTCCGTAACAACCTCGAACTTCCAATCCACTTCATCCCCGGCATGTGCTTTGCTTTCTCATGCCCGCAAGGGTTTCGATACCCTGTGCCGATGCGGCTGAGACCGTTCCGAATTACATGGCCTTGAGTTGATTCTTAAATGG
>DASQYE010000552.1:0-10568 GCA_035639355.1 Pyrinomonadaceae bacterium | reverse complement strand
TTTCTCCGGTCGCGCGCCACCGCGCCGCCGCCCGAAACTCCGGCAACAGCGTCCCCATGTAAAAGAGGCCCAGTGCTTCGCCCGTCAAATGCGTGTTCGGGCTCGAATAGGTCGAAAGATACGTTTCCAGGTGACGGGCGTGAAGGTATAGAAATTTCAGGGCGCGCAGGAAAATAGAAGGCAGCAAGTGCGGAGAGTCTTTGAAAAAGTAGAGCGCCCACAGCCAGTTGATCGCGCGCAGAGACACCTCCAGGCTGCTGACCCAGTTGACCCCGAGCTTCGGCGGGTTCTGCTCCATCCAGGCGCTTAGATGCGCGACGAACGCCCGCGCGTAAATCTCGTCGCGCGTGTACCAGTAAGCGCGACCGAGTGTGGTGAAGTACTGGCAACGGTTCAGCTCCCAGACGATCTTCTTATCTCCCGAAAGGTCTGCATCCAGCTCGTCAAAGCGGCTCCAATGAACCAGCGGCGATCTCCTGGCGGAAGTCGGATCGAGGTGAAAATCAGGAGGCGAGCCGAAACCGAGGCCGTGCAAGCCAAGTAGATCGAATTGCCCGTCAAGGATGCTTCGCGCGCGCTTACTTAAAGCGTCTTCCGTGTCCGGACTAAAGCGCCGTCGCAGCTCCGCGACCGTCTCGTCGCGGTTGCGCAGCGAGGAGAAAAACAGGGGAGCGGTGCGAGTGCGAAAATGTTCCAGCAGGCTTTCGGCGCTCAAGGTAGGGAGATTGAGCTGCCCGCTGTCGATCAGCTTGAATAGCGCGCCGTCTGCCGGAATACGCGCCAGGCGCGAAAGCCCGTACTTTTCGGCACGCGCGGCGAGCAGCTGAGCGCCGCGCACGCGCAGCTCCCGCGCGTCGCGCCCGCGCAGCTTTTTCAACTTTTTGAGAGCCTGACTCATCGCTCGCTAAATCGTTCCGGCCTTCTATTATTCGTCAACCCTGCGCGCTTTCATGATGCGCGCCCTCGACGGCTCGGCCCGTCCTGGATTCTCGCTCGGCCTCGGACAGCAGCCGTTCATACAGAGCTTGAGTGTCTTCAAGCTGCCGTTGATCTGAGAACTTACGCTCGACCACTTCGCGCCCGCGCTGGCCCATCTGCCGCGCCCGCGACGGGTCACTGAGCAGCGAGACGATGCGGGCCGCCATCGTCTCGTCATCGCCGGATTTCACCAGGTAGCCGGTTTCGCCTTCGACGACCGCCTCGCGCGCGCCGCCGACATCCGTGACGACGACCGCACGCGCCGCCGCCATGTATTCGAGTATGGAATTCGAGAACCCCTCGGCCGTAGAGCTGAGGACGCACACGTCCGACACGGCCAGAAGCTCTGCCACGCGCTCGCATCTGCCTATAAAGAGAGCATCGCGCTCAAGCCCAAGCTCGGCGGCCAGCGCGCGTAAAGAGTCGGTCAATTCCCCCTCGCCCGCCAGCACAAACGCGGCATCCGGAACAAGGGCTTTGACGCGCCGAGCCGCGCGCAGGAACATCGGATGGTTTTTAACCTCGTGGCGCAGGTTGGCGACGATCGTGACGAAGCGGCGCGGCGGATCAAGCGGCAGGCCCAGCATCGTAAGCATCTCCTCGCGCCCGAGGCCCGCCGGAACTTTTACCCGCTCCACGTCGAAGCCGTAGTAAATGACCGCTATCTTCTGTGCGGGCACGCCCTGTTCGATCAGGTACTGCTTGACCGCCTCGGCGTTGGCATTGACGGCGTGGGCCAGGCGAAAAGCAGCGCGCTCGGCCATATTCTGTGAAGCGGTGCGCCAGCCCAGCGTCTCGAAACGCGAAGCGATGCGGACGGGCACGCGGGCCAGGGCCGCGCCCGTCATGCCGAAGACGTTCGTATAAAAGTCCTGCGCGTGGACGACCGCTATCTCGCGCTCAAGCAGGAAGCGACGGAAGCGATGAAGCTGACGAACCATATTGCCGTCATAGAAACTTTTCAGAGGGAATTCGGTAATCTCGCCGAGCCCCAGCCGCTCTGCCTCGGCCAGCAATACTCCGCGACGGTTCAGACAGGCGAGGTGGATGCGAAAGCCGCCGCCCTCGACCAGAAGGCGCGCGAGATGTACGGCCTGCGTCTCCGCGCCGCCTCTCTCGAAGCTGTCCAGCAAGATCAATACGTTGCGCTTCATCGCCATGATTTATTCCGGGCCCGCGCCTCTCTGCACAAGATCGGCACACACACTCTCTCTCTGCGGCGTCCCCGCGTCGAACGGTTTACAGAATGGACGGCTGCTCCTTCTCTTCCGTCAAGGGCGGCGCGGTATCCGCACCCGTCGCGGCCCTGGTGTGCCGCACGGCGGCGCGCGCGGCCGCCGGAAGGTTTTCCGCAAGATTTGAGACAGGCTGCTGCTGCTGCGAGCCGGAGCGCTCATGCCTCAACCATGATTCGAGGACGAAGATGTACCAGAGCTGCTTCGGGGCCCATCCCTTACGCGACGCCGTCTCAAGCTGGGCCAACACGGGCGCGGAGCGTATCCAGCCCTCCCTTTCAAGCACTGAGTCGCGCAGCATCTCTTCCACGGGAGCGCGCCAGCGCCCGGCGATCCAGCGCTGGACGGGCACGCCGAAGCCGCGTTTGCGTCCCCCCGCCACGCGCTGGCCCAGGTGTCGCCGCGCCAGCTCGCGCAGCACCGCCTTCGAGCGAGCGCGACGCAGACGCAGATCGAACGGCAGGGAGGCTGCAAACTCCCAGACTTCCTGATCCAGGAAAGGCGAGCGCGCCTCCAAAGCGTAATGCATCGTCGCTCCGTCCACCTTCACCAGATACTCTCCGGCGAAACGCATGTGCCGGTCGTATTCAAGAAAATCTGCCAGGACGTGACGGCCCGCCGCGTGCGACCAATCAATCGCGCGCTGTTCGAGCGTCGCCCCCGCGAGTCGTTCGCCGAGCAGCCCCTGCGTTTGATACATGGGCAGGCCGTCGTGTGCGCTCACTACGGCCCCCAGCCCGCCCGTCGTGTAATCCAGAAACGAGGCGGCGCGGCGCAACGCCCCCGCGCGCGGAACACGGTCGCGCGAAGACAGCCAGCCGCGTGCGGCGCGGGCGGGCAGCTTGCGCGCTAGCTTTTCGGCCAGCCAGAGGTGGCGGTGCTCCGGGTAACCCAGGAAGGCGTCGTCGCCGCCGTCGCCCGTCAGCAGCACGGTCGCCTCGCTCCTGACCGCCCGCGATACCCTGAGCATCCCGATCGCGGACGCGCAGGCGAACGGCTCGGCGTAAGCAGAGATAAGCTCATCCAGGTCTGGAGCATCCGTGTCGGATAGCTCAAGGACTTGATGACGTATGCCGAGCTTGAGGGCTGTTGCGCGCGCGTCGGCCGTTTCATCCCAGGGGTCGCCGGGCGTGCCCACGGTGAAGGCCGTCACGTCGCCGCCGAGTCGCGCGATGGCCCAGCAGACGAGGCTCGAATCGACGCCGCCACTCAAGAGCGCGCCGACCGCCACGTCGGCGAAGAGGCGCGTCTCGACCGCTCGCAGGAACAGCCGTTCGGTCTCCTCGACGGCCTCTTCAAAAGTTGGCCCAGCGCCGTCCGTAGCGATGGGCGGCGTCCAGTATGTCCTAGCGTCGAGCGCGCCGTCGCTCCATTCGACGATCGACGCGGCCGCCACCTTTCGCGCTCCGCTGTAGATCGAGCGCGCGTCCGTGACGAAGCCGAACTCAAGGTATTCCGTAATCGCCCGCTCGTCTATATCGGCGACGAAGCCGCCCGCGCGAAGCGCCCTCACGTGCGAGGCGAAGGCGATCTCTTTACCGCGCACGGCGTAAACGAGGGGCTTGACGCCCAGCCGGTCACGCACCAGAAAGAGCTTTCGCGCGCGCTCGTCCCAGATGGCGAACGCGAACATCCCCCTGATTTTCGAGACCAGCGAGTCGATTCCCCACTCGCGGTATCCGTGAACGAGGACTTCCGTGTCCGTGTGACTCTTGAACTCGTAGCCCCTTGTGACCAGCTCGGCGCGCAGGTCTCGAAAATTGTAGACGGCACCGTTGAAGACGATGCCGATGCTTCGGTCGGGCGACAACATGGGCTGGCGTCCGGCCTCGCTCAGATCGAAGATCGCTAGCCGTCTATGGCCCAGCACGGCCTCGCTCCACTCTTCCAGGCCCTCGCCGTCCGGCCCCCGCCGCGCCAGCGCACAGGTCATGCGCTCGACGCTTGCGCGCGCCGCGCTCCTGTCAGTTAACCCGATGAGTCCTGCTATTCCACACATCTCTAATTCACAAAACCTACAGCGCGGCGGGCGCTGCTGTGGTCTTCTCCTCTTCTTTCGGCTCAAGCTCGCGCCCGGCGGCGTGATGCGCGCCTTCGTGCATAATGGGGCGCAGACGATAATCGCGGTACTGGTGCGGCGAGCCCGTCTTCCCCTCGACCGCCGCCATCACCATATTGAAAGCCTCGCGGGCGGTCGCGAAGTGTATTTTGAACCTCTGGCCCTGCTCTGAAAGCTCAAGCACTCTTTCCAGAAAGCGTTGCGCATCGTCGCCGATCATGGCCGCTTCGTCCTGCGGAAAGAAGCCGTGACAGTAAAGCTTTAGGAAGACCCAGCCCGGCATCCCGCGCACGCCGATACGCGCGCCCACCCACCGATTGAAGCGCGCCAGGTCGGGCGTGTAATTCCCCGCCAGCGTGCCGTCGTCGATTCGCGGCACGGGCACGACGCCGCGCACACGACGCCGCCAATTGAAGACGAGCGGGCCGGTGAAGATCAGTGGCAGGATGGGCTCGGGCCCACCGACGCGCAGGGACGGCCCAGAGCGGTGCGGGCGCGCTTCACCAAGCGGGTGGCCGCATTGATAGATGGCATTCAGACGCGGAACCTGTGATTGATCGGGCGCGGACGGCAATGTGAAGTCCGCATAACAGCCCGTCTCGGCCAGTATCTCCATCTCGGAATCGACGCCGCAGAATCTACCGCCAGCCGAATTCCCGAGCGCCAGATTGCCGTGCACGAAAGCGTACATGGGAGAGCCTTTGCCATCCATGCGCGAAAGACAGCGGTGCTTCTCAGCCAGCACGTCGCGGAAATCCTCAAGCGCACGGCGTAGATTTTCCGCCGTGTCGGGACGTTCGACTCCATGGTGCAGGTGAATCTCCACCTCGCCGTAGCCCTCGCGTTGCAGCTCGGCCATCCTTTCGAGCAGGGGCGCGTGATACTCCTCGCCCGGATAAAAGAGCGTGTGGCGAAACGGCGTCCCGTCGTGGTCGCGTACAGCGTCGCCTATTCTTTGGGCCAAACGACACCAACGCTCAAGCCTTGAGGCTTGCGTCGGCAGGCTTGGCTTCGAGCCTGTGTCATACCAGGCGGGCTCGAAATGATTGGCGACGAGCATGACTATATGCTGCGGGCCGGTCTCGTCCGTGATGCGGCCGATTATCTCGCGCGCGCGCCACAGCGGGTAACGCGCGAGCCAGGGGAGCGACCACTTGAGCTTGGTCAGGTAATCGGGATTGTAGACGCTCATAAATAAATTGCCATTCCGTCTTTTAAGCGACGCGACGACGATCGCCGCCGTCCGACCCCACGGCCCTCAACCGGGGAGTAAAGGCCGGCCCGGCTTGCAGGTCAAACGGGCTGGCCCTCCTTGATAATAACAAAAGAAGGCGTCGCGGCGTCGCCGTCGGCCAGTTCTCGGGTAATAAGGAGACCGCAGCGCACCAGCTCGCGCCGGAGCAGCCACGTTGACTGGAAAGTCTCCGGGCTCGGGATGCGCGCGCGCGGCTGTCGCCGCGTCGCGTGGTAGATCGCACCGGCACAGAGAACGCGCGCCGCGTGGATCATCGAAAGCGGCTGGCGAGAGCGCAGGCCGCCGCGTAATTTGCGCAGGTAATAACGCGCGTGATGGATTTTGAGCAGGAACACTCCGCCGGGCCGCAGCACACGCGCCATCTCGCCTAGAGCCCTTGAATTATCCATGTATGGCAGCGCCACGCGACAGATCACGACATCGAAGCTACCCGCAAGAAACGGTAATGATTCGCCGGCCGCGCGCACGAACGAGACCTTTGCCTGCGGCGAGTGACGGGCGAAAAGCTTGCGCCCCAGTTGGCCTGCCTCGGGCGCAACGTCAACGCCCACCCCGAAGGCCTTCCTCCCGTTGACGAACGGCAGCAACTCCTGCCCGCCGCCGCAGCCGACATCCAGCACTCGCTTTACCTCCAACTCGGCGACCGAGGCGAGCGCGGCCGATGCGCGCGACGGGTCGTCGTTGAATAACTCCCACTCCCGCTGAACATAAGCTTCATATTCGGTCATGGCTTCGGAAATCTTCTCCAAAAGGGGTTCTGAAGGGCTTCGGCCCATCAATTTGAATGGCGAGATGCAAAGCGCCTGCGGCGGGCTCAGGCCGCGACGATCGATGAGGTCTCAGGCTGGCGCTCGCCCGCAGCGATTGCCGACTCGATTATCGTCCAGAGCCGGTCGAGGCTCTGTTCCTGAGAGAAGTTCCTTTCCACATGCAGCCTCGCGGCGCTGCCCAGACGCGCGGCCAACTCCGAGTCCTGCGCCAGCCGCAGCATTTGCGCGGCCATAGCGGTCGTGTCCCGCTCGTCAACTAGAAAGCCCGTCTGACCTTCTACGACGACATCCGGTATCCCTGCGTGACGCGTCGCGACGACCGGCAGGCTGCTTGCGCCCGCTTCCAGAATCCCTACGGGCGTTCCCTCGCTATCGCCGTTTGAAGCCTCCACGGAATGCTGCACAAAGCATCTGGCCTTCAGCATCTCCTCGCGGACGACCGCGTGAGGCTGCGCTCCCAGGAAAGTGACGGCCTCTTCGATTTCAAGCTTTGCGGCCAGCTCGCGGCATTGGTTAAAGAGCGGGCCGTCGCCGATCATACGCAGGCGCGCCAGCGGGTACGCGCGATGCGTTTCGGCGAAAGCCTCAAGCGTCAGGTGCGGCGCTTTTTTCTCTACGAATCGTCCGACGGCCAGGAACACGGGCGGGCGCGCCTGTACGGGGTCGCCGCCTTCGAACTCGCGGCAATCGATCCCGCATGGATTGTAATGCACCTTCTCGGGCCGAGCGCCGAGCGAGACTAGCTTTCGCTGCATGGCGCGCGAGACGGCGACTATCGCCGCCGCTTCCTCGAACATCTGCGGGTAGGTTTCAGCGTGCGAGGCGAGCGTGTCTCGCTGGCTGGCGTCGTAGCCGTGAAAATGGACTATCAATGGAATGCCGGCACGCCGGCAGGCCCGCATCGCCTGCACGCCGGTCGGGCCATATTCCGCAAGTACGGCGCGTGCGCGCGAGCGGCGAAAGGCTTCCAGGTAAGCGGCCGTGACCTCGCGCTCAAGCGGACGGCGCGCGATCACGCGCCCCGCCTTGTAGAGCGCGCGGCGCGGCCAGGAGAGAACCGGCTCGGCCCCTATGCTCGGACGCCAGCCGTGAACCAGTACGACCTCTGCGGGCAAGCCTTCCGCATGAGCGCGTATAAAGGTCTCGGACACGGAGGGCAGATAGGGCGTCACAAGACAGACGCGTACTCGATCGGCGCGCGAGGCAAGATTTTTTATTGAGCCGGTAGTCATAGCAGTCGCCGTTAATCTTCAGGATTCCACGCCGCCCGCGCCCGGCGTATGACTTTGCACGGCGTCCGAATTTTTGCGCGCCAGCACGACGTAGACCGAAGCGTCGTTCGAGACCTTGTCGGGATGCCGCCGCTCGATCAGTCCGATGGCGGATTGAAAAATCCATGTATAAAGGGGCCGTAGAATGCGCGGCAGCCTCTCGAAGGTGGCGTCCTGCCAGAGTTGCAGCGCAGATGATTCCAGACCGAAGACGCCCTGCATCATCATGATCTCGAAGCCCGCCTGGCGAATCTCGAATTGCAGCCCCTCTATCGTCCAGCGCCAATAATCGGTCGGGTCTGGATGGTAAGGCCAGATTCCATGCGTAGAGAGAATCAGGGAGCCGCCCGGCTTGAGCAGCCTGTGCGCCTCTTTCAGGTAGAGTCTGGGACTAACAACGTGCTCAAGCGCCTGTGAAGAGAGCACGCAATCGAAGCTCAAGTCTTCGGCAGGGACTTTTCCGGCCGCGTCCAGAATCAGCTCGGCCTCGCTGTTTCCGACGATGTCAGCGCCTACGTAGCTCTTGAATTTCCGGCCGAAGAGCCTTTGATACGGCTTGTTGCCGCAGCCGTAATCCAGAATCTTTTCTCCCTCCGGGAGAAGATCGCTATCGACGACTCGACGGAATTTGTCGAGCAGCAGTGTGAGCGCGTAGTAATTTCGATCAGACCTTGATGGCGCAGTGCGATCGCCACGGTCGTGATCGTGATATGCCTGGGATGCGCTCACATCGCTCTTCATAATAAGCTCTGTCGCCATTGCATTACGGCCCTCAAGGCTGGAGATCGGCTACGCTTTCAACCGGCGCTCATCACGGCAAGGGTTGATCGCGCGTCGAGCGTTGGCCTGTACTTACCCTCGAACACCTGTTGCAGCCAGATTTCAAAGGTCAGAATACGGCACAGGCTCTCCGACCTGTCTTCACCATTTAAATGGCAAGCCAGATCGCTCCGAACCTGTTCCGGCGGGATATAGGCCGGATATAGCGCCGCGCCGTGACCGAGCACTTCTTTGAAGAAAGAGCGGGACGGCTCCTGGCGTATCCACTGCGGGTAATCGGTGTAAGTCTTCCGGTCGTCAAGAGCAAGCCCGAACCGCGCCATCACCCGTAGCAGCTTATCTCTGCCTCTCAAGGTGAGCTGCGTAATCTCTTCCAACGGGCCGGGCCAGCGAATGGGCGAGCCGGTCTTCTGCCAGGGAATAGTCCTGAAAAATTCAGGAAAGCTCTTTAGGAGCATCTTTCGATAGAGGTACGAGTTTTTTCTGAGAGCCTCGGGTATCGAGATCGTCAATTCCATAAACTTATTATCGAAGAATGGAAGTCTCGTCTCGACATAGGCCCTGAGGGTTTTAGGGCCTAAAGCGATGAACCGCCTTCCCCTATTGTCAATCTGCCGAATCTCGTCGAATTGCGGATCGCCTATATAAGAGCCCCCGATCGTCGCGTCGCCCAAAAAACCGTCCAGGCAAATATCGAACAGGCCGCTTATCTCAGAAGCGACCGCAATGATGTGCATGTGCATGAGATTGAGATGCCCATCCGTGTGCCACACGCCCTCGACGCGAGGCATCAACCAATTGTCCGAATTCACTTCCGAGACGTGATGAGCGGCACCCTTGACGCGGGCCGCCGCTGCGGCCAGACGTATGTCATCGCAACCCGCCTTTCCAAAGGTGGCGGCATGGATGGCATCGCCGCGCTGCGGCATAGCGGCCAAGATAGCCCTGGAATCCAATCCTCCGCTGAGGGTCAGTCCGACGCGCTCATGGGCGGGGCAGCGCCTCTGGACGGCTGCGATGAAAAGGCTGCCCAATTCCTCGACCAGCTCATTCTCGTTCATCTTCCCCGTCAGAGGTTTGATTTGATCCCACCACCAGTAACGATGTTGACTAACGGAGCGCTCTCTCTCGTCCCAGGTCAGGACAGTTCCGGCGCGAAGCAGCTCGACGCCCTCGAACCACGTTCGATCACCCAGCATATGCCCGAATCTCAGAAAATCATTCAGAGCCACGGGATCTATTTTCGGATCGAAGTCGGGCACAGCCAGCAGAGCCTTGACTTCCGACGCCCACGCGATTGACTCTTCGTGAATAGTCCAGAATAGGTGTCGCAGCCCGTAGCGGTCTGATATCAAATGCAGCTTCTGCCGGTCGGCATCGTAGATGGCCGCCGAATAGATACCGTCAATCTTTTTGAGGAACGAGAAATCATCGCCCTGCCTGTAGAGCGCGACGAGCAGCGCGGCATCCGTCTCGGCATAGAGCTTCGCTTCCCTGGCCAGTTCCTCCCGATTATAAATCTCTCCATCCAGCCAGGCGTAGATTCCAGATTCGCTGTGAGGCTGCGGCTGTTTTTGAATGATGTCGGTAGTGGCGCGCGTCGCACACAGAATCCGATCAGAAAACAGCTCGTCTCTGCGGCAAGGCTCTGTGTAAGCGATCAGGTCTTGCATCTTCCCGAGAGCCCGCTGTGCTGTATTGAGCGGCCAGCGCCCGGTTGTCAAGCCGACGATCCCAGGCATCAGGCTTCCCTCCTGGCGACCAGTAAAAAGAGCGAGCTCTTGAGGTCTTGAAGCGCCGATCTTCCTTTAGGCAAAGCGCTGAGGGCGAGTAACATCACCACCGCGGTCAGACCGAAGGCAGCGGGCAGGCCGACCAGGGGCCTGACATCAGCGAAGAAACTGCGGAAGGCAAATAGAGTCAGGAGCACACAGAGGGCGGCGCTGGCAATCGGCGTGATGGCGCGATAGAAATCGCCTTGACGCACGGGCCCTGTGCGTCCCACATACCAGAACAGCAGCGGAGCCTGGGCGTACATCCTGATTACGATTCCTATCGCCACGCCGCTGACCCCCCAGCGTAATCCCGCCACAATCGAGATGATCTTGAGCGTGACATCTATGACACCCCATCGCAGCATGTCGCGCGTGCGGGCTTGCGATAGAAAGAGCCAGCCGGTCGAGTTCAGCACAGGTTGGATGAAGGCCGCAAACCCGAGCA
>DASQYE010000551.1:0-2556 GCA_035639355.1 Pyrinomonadaceae bacterium | reverse complement strand
CCAGGTTCGACGGACGAATCAGCGTGCGCCGTCCCTCGTAACGCTTCATCAAAGGGGTCAGCAGCTCCGGCGTGGCCGCGAAGTAGAAATGCGCGCCGCCCCTGGAGACGGCGCTGATGCCCGGCAGGGATTCGAGCGCGGACGAGGGGTCTACGTCGCGCACTTCGAGCGCGTAGCGAGAGACGCGCGAGCGTACGAGGTCGCGCGGAGCGCCAGTCGCCAGTATGCGCCCGCGGTCTATGACCAGCAGGCGCTCGCACAGCTTCTCGGCCTCGTCCATGTAATGCGTTGAGAGCAGGATGGTCACGCCGCTCTGTCTGAGTTCTTCCAGGCGCTGCCATATCTCCTGTCTCACCTGCGGATCGAGCCCCGTCGTCGGCTCGTCGAGCACGAGCAGGCGCGGCTGGTGTATGAGCGCGCGCGCGATCATGAGGCGACGCTTCATACCGCCGGAAAGCTCGTCTATGCGCGAGTCGCCGCGAAGGCCCAAGCCCGTGAAGCGCAGCAGTTCGTCGCAGCGCTCAAGGGCTAGGGGGCGCGGCAGGCGGTAATAACGCGCGTAGACAAGAAGGTTCTGGCGGACGCTCAAGTCCGGGTCAAGATTATTCTCCTGCGGGACGACGCCGATCAGTGAGCGAACGCGGCGCGGGTCTGCGCGGACATCTATGCCTTCGACGAAGAGTTGACCGGAGGAGGGCGGCGTGCGACACGCTATCATGCGCATGGTCGTGGACTTGCCCGCGCCGTTAGGGCCCAGCAGCCCGAAGGTCTCGCCGCGCCGCACGCTAAAATCTATACGATCGACGGCGCGCGCGCGCCCGTAAAGTTTCGAGAGCGAGCGCGCAAGGATTACGTCAGGCGACGCCGGCGACGCGGGAGCGTGGATTTGCGATTCCTGGTTCAAAGATTTCGGCCGCTCAAGAAAAATCGCCCGCTCTCCCCTTCGCGCGCACTGAAAACCTTTTAGCGGCCGCTCTTGCGCCAGTCGGCCAGGAACTGATCCAGGCCCTTATCCGTGAGCGGATGTTTCATGAGCTGATCGATGACCTTGAAAGGCATCGTCGCCACATCGGCGCCCATGCGCGCCGCTTCGACGACGTGTATCGGATGACGTATGCTGGCGGCAAGCACCTCAGTCTTCCAATCGTAGTTGTCGTAAATCTCTACAATCTCGGCGAGCAGCTCAAGACCGTTTTGGCCTATATCGTCGAGGCGGCCTATGAAGGGCGAGATGTAGGCGGCCCCAGCCTTGGCCGCCAGTATGGCCTGCGCGGCCGAGAAGCAGAGCGTGACGTTGACCTTTGTGCCCTCGTCCGTCAGGCGTCTCGTGGCCTTCAGGCCGTCGCGCGTCAGGGGACATTTGACGACGACGTTGGGCGCTATGCGCGCATACTCGCGCCCCTCGCGCAGCATCCCCTCCAGGTCGAGGCTAGTGACTTCGGCAGAGACATCGCCCTGCACTATCTCGCAGATGGCGGCGATGTGCTGCTTGAAATCGACGCTGCCCTCCTTGGCGACGAGCGTGGGGTTTGTGGTCACGCCGTCGATCAGGCCCAGCTCCGCGCCCTCGCGTATCTCATCCAGGTTGGCCGTATCCAGAAAAAACTTCATGCTTAAAGGTCTCCTTCCTTTACCGAAACAACAGAACGAGGGGGCCACAAAAATTGGCCCGCCAGTCTTTTCAATACCTATGCGGGGTGGTCTGCGCAGACGGCGTCCCCGACCTCGTTACGCAGCACACCTATGCCGTCGATCAAGACCTCCACGACATCGCCCGCCTTCATGGCGGAGACTCCTGCGGGAGTGCCCGTCGCTATGAGGTCGCCGGGGAAGAGCGTCATCGCATACGAGATGTAGCGCAGGAGCATAGAGACGGGGAAGGCCATGGCGCTGGTGCGCGCTTGCTGCCTGACCTGCCCGTTGAGGCGTGTCGTCACTTCGGCATCCAGGGGGTTGATGTCCGTCGAGATGATAGGGCCAACGGGACAGAAGGTGTCGAAGGATTTGGCGCGCGTGAACTGCACGTCCCTGCGTTGCAGGTCGCGGGCCGTGACATCGTTAACGCAGGTGTAGCCGAGCGCGTAGGACAAAGGGTCTTCAGTTTGAGAGATGCGGCATGCCGTACGTCCGATAACGACGCCAAGTTCTCCTTCGTGCTCGACCTGAGAGGATTCGGGCGGCAGGTGTATCAACTCGCCGGAGGCTATGATGGCCGAGGGGGCTTTGAGGAAGAGCAGCGGCTCTTCGGGCAGAGGGTTTCCGAGCTCTGCGGCATGTTCTCTGTAGTTGCGCCCGACGCAGACGATCTTGGAGGGAGCGACGGGCGCGAGCAAGCTGACTTCGCTCAGCGGAATCTTATCGGCGCGTGCGCGCGAACGACTGCCAAAGGCGTCTGCGTCCAGGAGCGGCCGCACGTAATCGGCCTCGATCATGCCGTAGTGCGGGGCGAAAAAGTCCTTATGCTGAAAGCGGCAGAGTTTCATAAACCTTTTAAGGAACGGTTTCGGAGACGACCTCGGAGGGAGCGCTCGTGTTGCCGGACGCATCCACGGCCGT
>DASQYE010000550.1:0-3047 GCA_035639355.1 Pyrinomonadaceae bacterium | reverse complement strand
GAGCCTCTCGCCGCTTATCTTAGCGTGCCCGACGTGAACGGAAGTAGATGTACGCATAGATAAGAGAGTTTCCTGCGAACGCCAATAGCCCCAGTGTGAGCTGAAAGCTTCGAGTTAGATTCTCCGGCTGGATAATCAGTGAAACATAGTAATCGATAAAGCCCTTCGCATAGGCTGTGCCCACCTCTCCGCCCAGATGCCGGAACCAATCTTCCACAGGGTTGAGCGGGCACGTCCAGTTAGCGCACTCAACCAGCACTCCCCAGACGACGGCCGGAAGATGCAGCAACATCATCGGACGCCAGCGCAGCACCACCAGGCCGCCGACCGCAACAAAGAGGACGAAGGCGAAATGCAGTACCAGCACAACATCGGCCAGGATGCGGAACGCCATGTAAATAATTACGCTTCGGGGAGCGTTCGTGTTCCGGCGCTGCTCGCGCATGCATCGACGCCCGAATCAAATCCGCCCGCCGACATTACCCCACACAGCGCAACTCACGGCATCCGATGTCGGTAGAAACCAGGGCGGGTAAAATGCTTTGTCAGGCGTCGCCGCCCGCTGCCCTGATTATTCCCTGGGCCAGGCTCCGCATGCCTTCAGGAACTCCCTTTTCCAGCTCCTTCATTCCTGCGGCGTAATCCCCGGCGCGTTCACCCCCCAGCGTAACCCGCTGCGTAATCAGCGTGCCCCCGCATGCCGTATCCTCAAACGTCCATAGAAATCTCAGAACTGCTCCCGGCACAGCGAGTCCAATGACGGCCCTCCTGCCATCCTGGGCCTCGATCAACTCCCATTCGGTCGGGGCCAGGCCGCGAGGTTTCGTAGTGCCTTTCGTCCCGGCGACGAACGGCCCGCTTAACTCGACCGATTCGACCGCCGGATCGACGGCAGCCCAGTTCTCAACATTGGACCAAAACTGCCAGGCGAAATCTCTACTGACCGGACACTCAATGGAATGTTCAAATTCGTAACTCATAGCTAATGGTCAGTATGGCGGGCGGCTCGGCAATGGGGCGCTGAGGCATTGGGACTTCTATGTGCCTTATACCGGCGCACCTCCTCCAGATCGAACGAGGCTATATTGTCATGCTTATCCTTCTTATATCGGACGCTCAGCTTGCCCCGAGCCACGACGCGCTCAATGACGCGGGTCGATAGACACAGGTATGCGGCGGTTTCTCTCTTATTTAGAGAGAGCGCTTATATCACACCCCCGCAACCACCGACAGGCCCGACAGAGGCATGACTTTGACGCGTGACTTTACCGCGCCCGCCCGCATCGACTCGGCCTGAGCGCAAGGATTCGATTTATGTCGGAGGAAGCATCTTGGAAAGAATTGCCGTCGGCCGGTCGGGTTTGATGAGTTCTTAGCCTTTGTCTTGAGAAACTCCCTGTTATTACGCTCCAGAGCCCCGTGTGGGAAGTTAAAAACTATTGACGCAACCTTGCGAAAGTAATACAAGAGGCTTTGTTTATTACAGCAACAAACCGTCGGTGACCGGGCCCCCGAGGTGGTGGGCCTTCCCTGTGCGGCGCACGACAAGCGCCCGGCGGTGAACCTGTTCATTCTTGACGCATGGGGTTTGAAGAGGAAACTGCCGGCGTGGGCGGCTTTGACGGGCACGCTCGGTTTCGTCCTCTCGCGCGAAAGTACGCTTTCATCCCAGAGGCATAAAGAGAGTTTCGAAATTTAAACTGCGCTCGCGGGCTGCAACCGCCCGTCGCGGGCGCGAGCCCAAAGAGGGAGGAATAGAGTGAAGACCCGCCGGCTCTTCTTTGGATTCACCTTCTGCTTTCTCTTCTTCTGCAATCTATGTTCGACAGGGGCGCAAGAAGCTCAAATGAAACGGCCGCTTCTGCCAAAATTCTCTCTGCGTAAGAGCGGGCTGGAGCTTGAGCGGCGCACGCAGGCCGGCAGTTTCTTCGATGTCGTGGGCCGCAGGGCCGCCGTCTTCGGTTACGAGCACCGGCCGCTCGAAGCCTGGGTCTATCCCATGAAGCTGCTCGACGGTTTCGAGCTGTCGTTTCGCATCGAAGGCTACCCGCTGGAATTTCGCTCCTCGGACATGGCCGTTCACGTCAACGTGCGCCCGGAGGCGACCGTCTTCACCTATTCACACGCAGCCTTTACCGTGCGGCAGATCATCTACGCGCCCGTGGACGAGCCCGGCGTCATTATGCTGCTCGATGTCAAAAGCGTCCTGCCGATGACGATAGGGGTCTCGTTCCGGCCTGAGCTTAAGCTGGCCTGGCCCGCAGGCTTGATGACGGGCAATATCGGTTGGAATGAAAAGCAGCACATTTACTACATCACGGAAGAGTCCAAGCGCTTCGTCGGCGTAGTCGGCTCGCCGGCCGCGCGCGATGTTTCACTGATGCCATATCAGGAAGAGCCTCGCGATGTCCCGACGCGCTTCTACATAGAGACTACGCCCGAAGAGTTAAAGACCAGCTACATTCCCATCATCATCGCGGGGAGCGTAGAGGGGCGCGAGAAAGCGAAGGCGGCTTACGATCACCTGCTCGGCTCCGCTCAGTCTCTATATGAGCAAACGGTCGCCTATTACGAGCGCCTTCAGCGCGAGACGACGAGCATCCAGACGCCGGACGAGCGCTTCGACACGGCCTTCAGCTGGGCCAAGGTAGGCGTTGACAAGGGCCTGGCGACCAATCCTTTTCTAGGCACAGGGCTGCTGGCGGGCTTTCGCACTTCCGGCGACAGCGAGCGGCCCGGTTTCGCCTGGTACTTCGGGCGTGACGCGCTTTGGACGGCGCTGGCAATCAACTCCTATGGCGATTTCCGCGCCACGCGGACGGCGCTCGAATTCCTCAAAAAGTTCCAGCGCGCCGACGGTAAAATCCCGCACGAGATTTCGCAGAGCGCTTCTCTTATCCCCTGGTTCACGGATTACGAATTCCCCTGGGCCAGCGCCGACGCCACGCCGCTCTACGTCATAGCCCACGCCGACTACTGGCACGCGACCGGAGACACGGAGTTTCTCAAAGCGAACTGGGAATCGATCCGGAAAGCCTACCGCTTTA
>DASQYE010000549.1:0-2238 GCA_035639355.1 Pyrinomonadaceae bacterium | reverse complement strand
GGCCTGCGCGAGCGCGGGCGCGTCGTTGATTCCGTCGCCGACCATGCCGACCACCCTCTTCTCCTCTGCTTGAAGCCGCTTGATCTCCAGCGCTTTTCCTTCCGGCAACACTTCGGAGAGCACGCGACGGATGCCGACCTGCCGCGCCACGGCCAGCGCCGTCTGGCGGTTATCGCCCGTCATCATTACGACCTCAAGACCAAGCCGCAGCATCGCCTCGATCGCCGCCTTCGATTCCGGCTTGACCTCGTCGGCGACGGCGAACAGTCCCGCTGATCTTCCGTCTACCGCCGCGTACATCGGAGTCTTCCCCTCGGCTGAGAGATGGCTCGCTTTTCCTGCGAGGCCGTCCGTAGCTATTCCGCGCTCGCTCATCAATCCAGCATTGCCGAGCAGCAGGCTATGGCCCTCGACCAGCGCCTCTACGCCCTGACCGGCGAGGGCCTTGAAGCCGGACACGTCCTGGGCCAGCGTGAGCCCGCGCTCGCGGGCCGCGCGCACTATGGCCTCGCCGAGCGGATGCTCGCTGCCGCGCTCGGCCGAAGCGGCGAGCCGCAGTAAATCGGTTTCGGAAAGCGCGCCCTCTTCATCCGCCCTCAGGAGATCGGTCAGCGCCGGTTCTCCGCGCGTGATCGTCCCCGTCTTGTCGAGCACGACTGTATTCAGCCTGTGGGCCATCTCAAGAGATTCGCCGCCCTTGATGAGCACGCCGTTCTCTGCGCCCCTGCCCGTGCCGACCATGATCGCGGTCGGCGTGGCGAGCCCCAGCGCGCACGGGCAGGCGATGATAAGTACGGAGACGAAGTTGACGAGAGCCGTCGTGAAGCGTTCGTCTGCGGGGGCTGCGATAAACCAGACGACGAAGGTGGCGATGGCGATGCAGATGACCACGGGCGTGAAGATGCCGCTGACGATGTCTGCGAGCCGAGCGATGGGCGCACGCGACCCCTGCGCGTCCTGTACCATCTTGACGATCTGTTGAAGCGCTGTTTCCTTTCCCACCCTGGTCGCCCTGAATTTGAACGAGCCCGTCTTATTGATCGTCGCGCCGAACACCTCATCGCCCCTATGCTTTTCGACGGGCAAGCTTTCGCCCGTCAACATGGATTCGTCTACGGCCGACGCGCCGTCCACGACCTCGCCGTCAACAGGAATCTTTTCGCCCGGACGTACTAGTACGATGTCGCCGGAGACGACCTCCTCGACCGGAACATCCATCTCCGCGCCGCCGCGAACGATGCGCGCCGTCTTCGCCTGCAAGCCCATCAGACGACGAATCGCGTCGCTCGTCCGGCCCTTGGCCCGCGACTCAAGAAGTCGTCCGAGCAGGATTAGGGCGATGATGACTCCGGCCGCTTCAAAGTAGACCGGCGGAGTCATCTGTGCATCCCCCATCCCAGGCATGACATCGCCCGCGCCTCTGCCGAAAAATCCGGGCGAAATCGTCGCCGCCACCGAATAGAGATAAGCCGCGCCCGTGCCGACGGCGATCAAAGTATTCATGTCGGCGGCGCGATGACGAAACGCCGCCCACGCGCCCCTGTAGAACTGTAGCCCGGAATAGAAGACTACTGGCGTGGTCAGTGCGAGTTGAAGCCAGTTGACGCCGGGGAAGTCAAGCGCGGGCACGCGCCCGTGTGACATAGCGATCAGGAGCACGGGAGCGGAGAGCGCGACGGCGAACCAGAACTTGCGACTGAGCGCCTTGTACTCCTCCTCGCGCGCGGCCTGTTCCACATCCACCGCCCCCGCATCATCGCCCCGCAGCTCTCGCACGTGATAGCCGAACTCTTTAACGGCCTCGCGAATCGACCTGACATCGGTTGAGCCGGGCAGATATTCGACGCTCACCTCCATCGTCGCCAGATTAAACGAGGCGTCGATGACGCCCGGAACTGCTCTGAGGTGTTTCTCCAGCTGTTGGCTCGATCCGGCAGGACGCGCAGAATCATCCACTATGAAGATTGCGCGCGCCGCGCCGGTCGTTCCGTATCCGACCTCCTTCACCGTCTCGATCAAGCGGCTTATGCCCGTCGCCCTGGGGTCGTACTCGACCGTTGCGCGCGAGGTGGCGAAGTTGACGCCCGCACGCCGCACGCCAGAAGCCTTTGAGAGCTTGCGCTCGATGCGGCGCGCGCAGGCGGCGCAAGTCATGCCCGTGATCGGCAGATCGACGCGCTCGGTCGCGTCGTCAGGCGTAGTTAGTGTGTCGGATGATTTTGCTGCCGCCTCAGCGTT
>DASQYE010000548.1:0-6414 GCA_035639355.1 Pyrinomonadaceae bacterium | reverse complement strand
CCGCAAACCGATATCATCACCCGTACGGATCCATACCGCTTGTGGCTTTGGGCCATTTGTTAAGTACCAAGTGCTGGTAGAAAGAGGTATCCCTGATGCTGGCTCCTTATCCAAGGAGTTTGAATCAATTTTAGAAGTCGTCTCAACTTTCTTCTTTGAGAAGCTGTTATGATTCTGTTCACGTCGAACTGCGCCCGTGCGCCTCAGTGGGGGCCCGGGCGTGAAACTGACTATGACGCTTTCTTTGGCCTCATCAGTTCCTGGTGGTTCTGCCCTTTGACTCAAATCCGCCCGGGTTTCAGGCGGATTTTGAGACTCGATAACAGTTTTCTCTACTACAGTACCGATATTACTCGGCTGAGCTTTGTGATATCTGGCGCTGAAGTTCCCTCTAATAACAAAGCCAGCAGAAAAGACGAGAATCACTGCCACAATGGCTGTGACGGCCATTACTCCGGGCCGTGATGTCAGTAGTTGCCAGGAAGCATCACGTGATTGCTCTGTGGCACCGTAGTTCCAAGCCGCCAGAGCACTCTGTCCTCCCACCCCCATGGCAGATTTTGTCAGAGGAGCTTCAGATTCTTCCAGCGTCTCCATAACATCGTCCGGCTCAGCACAAGCGAACTCGATTTCGTATTTATTATCGAGCACGTGTTTCACTTTCAACTTAACCTTCTGTCCGTTCGCCAACTCAAGGTACTCCGGCTTACCTTCATGAGAGAAACCCTGAACAAGATAAACACCCAAGAAGATATCTTCGTCCGAGGTATCATCCGCCAGTTTCCAGACCTGGAGATCCCCCGGCACATCAAGCTCGCGCGTAACGCGAGTATCAAGCCCCAGAAAACGTTCATGCCGCGCCACTTCTTCGCCGCGGTAGCGAAGCGATAGTGATTGCACTGACTCGCCACTCCTGATCCACCTGTTGTAGTTACGATAGTTCTCTTCAATCTCAGCGCGATCCTCATGGGTCGAAGGTAAGTGACAATCACTGGTTAAACTGCGTGCGAGACGGGCCGTCGCCATAAACGGGCTTTCCTCCATGCGAATTAGCTCTTCGTGGTACGGACACCTTTCTGCGTGAATCAAGAATTCTTCCAGTCTGTCATCAGGAACATCAGACAGAGAGTCAGGCCAATACCGAGCTTCAACACACTTCTGCATGGTACGTCCTCCCCTTCCGTTATTTACTTAACTAAGGTCACTGCCATTGAATCCTGGCCGGAGCTTAAGCTCGCGCAGGCCACGATAATAAATGGCTCGGATAGCAGCCTTCTTGAGATCGATGGCCTGAGCAATCTCATCAAATTCCATCCCAAGAGCCACCCTCATTTCAAGCACTTGACCGAACCTTTGCGAGATACGATATGCCTCCAACAAGGCACGGTCGAGCAAGATGCGCGCTTCGTAAGCGCGTCCAAAATCAACGAACAACCTTTGCGGTAAAACGCCGCCTGGTTCTTCTTCAAACTGACTTAAATGGCGCTTATCTTTATGACATTTATCTAAATGATGGTTAGCCTCATTTAAGCTAACAATGGCTGACCATCCTATGAAATCAACGTCCACCTGAAACAGCTTTTTCCAGATTTGAAACCAAACATCCTGTTCCAGTGGAGGAATATGATCCTCTGGCGAGCTACATCCTTTTCTGTATAGCCGCCCGAGCAATAATTTTCGTATCCGAACTTCGTGCCTCAGCTTCAATTCGGCAAAAGCTTCTTCGTCGCCGGCCACGGCCGCCCGTACTAAATCAGGATCAGATCGCTCATTCGTCTTCTTAAGACTCATACGGTCCTCCTTATGAATTAAAAAGGACTTCGGCGCCAGGGATAAGGAATTAGGCGCTTAGGCTTGATTGATCTGGGGAGATATCTCTTTCGAAGCCTACCCACAAGCGAAAAATTGCGCGAGGTGCTTGATTGGGTACGTCAAGCCGCAAATTTGACCGCAGGGGCGCAGAGGTTGGGGGCGAGCTACGCCGACGAACGACTGCGAATCACGTATTGTGTCCGCTATTTATTTAAGAGGCTATTCGTTAGAATGTTGTTGCAAGCCTTCAGAAATTTTGTTCGCGCGTATTTAGTGGCAATTTGTCAAAGAGCTATTTAGCTTGTAGAGCTTTCTTATGCCCTTACTGAGCATAAGAGGTTGTTTAGCTCTATTTTGTGGCACAAGTGAATTTTTTTTTAGCATCAGTAATAAATATGCACAAAAATATTCTCTGTTCCGAAGAAATATTTAAAACACAATACTATTAAGGGGTTAATAGCTATTTGCTTCTTTTACACAAATTTCCATGTACCAAGGCGATAGAAATAGCTTATGATAATCAGTGTTA
This sequence comes from Pyrinomonadaceae bacterium, assembly GCA_035639355.1. Lineage (GTDB taxonomy): Bacteria > Acidobacteriota > Blastocatellia > Pyrinomonadales > Pyrinomonadaceae > DASQYE01. The sequence goes on along the minus strand of DASQYE010000548.1, from coordinate 4,073 downwards.
TAGAAAGCTATGTGTGGAGAGGACTCACTGATTGACGAAAGTTAAAAATCAGCCCCGAGCGCTCACCATGAAGCGGCTGGACGAGGCGGAGGCCAAGAGTATCGAGATGGTCATCGATGCGCTGGTGAGTGAGCACAGCCGCCGTGCCTACCGGCGCGCTCTCGAGGATTTCTTCCACTGGCACCGCGGCGTAGGCCGACCCCGACTCGATAAGGCGACAGTTCAGCGCTACACGGCCACGCTGCGCGACGCGGGAATGGCACCTTCATCCGTCAACCAGCGGCTGTCTGCTATCCGCAGGCTCGCGACCGAGGCTGAAGATAATGGGCTGCTCGACCCGCAGCTCGCGAACGGCATCCGTGCCGTCAAGGGCGCGCGTCGCGAGGGCCGTCGAACTGGCAATTGGTTGACGCGCGAGGAGGCGCAGCAGTGGTTGAATGCCCCTGATACTCGCACGCGCAAGGGCAAACGTGACCGTGCGCTTCTGGCTGTGCTTATCGGCTGCGGGCTGCGCCGGGCGGAGGCGGCCTGCCTCTCCTTCAAACACATCCAGCAGCGCGACGGGCGCTGGGTGCTGGTCGACTTAATCGGCAAGCGTGACAAGGTCCGCTCCGTCCCCATGCCGGGCTGGGCGAAGGCCGCGATTGACGAATGGAGTTCGGCGTCGGGCTTCAACGAGGGCCTAGTCTTCCGCGCGGTTAATAAGGGCGACCGCGTCGTCGGCGACGGCGTCACTGCGCAGGCCATCTACAACACCATCGCCAGCTACGCGGAGGAATTAGAGAAGCGAGATGTGGCGCCGCACGACCTTCGCCGCACCTTCGCTAAACTCGCGCACAAAGGCGGTGCGCCAATTGATCAGATCCAGCTAAGCCTGGGACATGAGTCAATCCAGACAACAGAGGCGTACTTGGGTGTCGAGCAGGACCTGACGAACGCGCCGTGCGACCACTTGGGACTAAGACTCGGCCGCTAAAGGTGAGGGCCCGCTGTGGCGCGCCCTACCGTCCACCCACCAGCAGTACGGAGAGCGGCGCCCGAGATGATGAAGTGGACCTGAAAGGCTTGAAGGGGGCAAACTCCCTGAAAGACTTGAAGGGCTTGAACTGCTTGAAGCTCTTGAACGGCTCAAACTGCGCGTAAACGGGGAGGGTGCTGCGCACGAACCCAGCACGATAGCCGCTGTGATCCCATAACACGCCGCTTTCGAACCAGCCTAGGTGCCGCCCGTTGAAGCTGTAAACGTGCTCGCCGTGCAGGTAGGCGACCGGCTCCCCGGACCACAGGTAGATCGTGTTGTCGTGCTGCACAGACAGGTAGGCTGTGGGCCTTCCCGTTACGTCGAATAGAGTTATTTCGTCCATCCTAAATCTCCAGACGTTGAAAATCAGCGGGTGGCGGGCGCACGGCATGGGAGCCGCGCCCGATCACCGCGAGCCCGACGGCTGCGCGCATGGCTGCCGCAATGCAGACAGAACTCGTCCGCAACTGGCTCGACCGTGTGCAGGACCCGCTCGCGCACGAAGTTGACGTGATGCGGCATCACGGTTTCACCGTGGTAGAGGCCCGTAAACATCATCATCAGGTCATTCGCGGCCTGCGCCGCCGAGAGCGCGTTGAGCGTGATGACAGAGGGCTCGGCCACGTCGGTCGAGTCAACGTAACGCTGCGCTCGGCGCTCGCCCTCGCTGAGCGCCTCGTCCTGAAGACGCGCCGCCGGGATTAGGCCGTGGCAGTCGAGGCAGCCGCCGTACGGGTACGGCAGCACCGGCCTAGTGGCGACGAAAATGTCGCCGACCTCCCCGGTCTTCGGGTCCACCGGGACCTTAGCACCCACCTGCGCGCCGGGTATCAGGTACTGGTGGACGAGCGCGTTAAAGACGAGGCGGCTCTGGATGGTGTCGCTGGCTAGGAAGATGAAGTCGCAGTCTGAAAGCAGGCGTGCCACTGGCTCATCGAGCACGCTGCCCACGACCGCATCGTAGCGGATTGAGGGAGTGGCCCGGCGGGCCACCCGCCGGGCCACGTAGACCTTGTGGCGCGCGAGCCGTTCGCCGAGTCTCCTAAGTAGGGCGGAACCACTTGTCTGCAAGAAGGCTAGCTCATCCCACCGCGTCGCGCCCTCGACCCGTGGGTGGTTAGTGACGTGCAGGCGGTCGAAGTCAACGCCGACGATATGACCTACGCCGAGACGCGCCAGCCATGAGTTCAGGAGCGAGCCCCCGCCACCGAGTCCGATGATGCCGACCTTAAGCCCGCCGAGGATTTCCTGCCCGGCGTCGCCGAAAAGCCGCGCGTGGCGGTCGTAAATGAGGCGGGCGCTTTCTGACCGTGCCGGCGGCTGCGGGTAGAGCGTATGAACCCTCGGACCAATTACAGTCAGGTACTCAAGTTCTCGCCTGCCCTCTGGCGTCCATATGTCGCCTGCCACCGCGTTCTCGGCGAAGACTAGCGCGCCTACGGGGCCGCCGCCGGTGATGTCGAGCAGCGCCGGATAGCCACGCTCGTGCGAGCGCATGTCATCGCCAGAGAACTTCACCGAGTCGCGCCCGCCGTGGTTGTGCACGGCTAGGTAGCAGAGCTTCTGCTCCGCGCAGTAGCCCGACTTATCGGCGACGAACTGCGCGGTGAGCATCCGGTAGCCGCGCTTGCCCGGCACGTAGTCAACGCCGTCGCGCGCCAGGAAGACTTCGCGCGCGAGAAGGCGAGTGCCGCGCCCGGTCTCCGTGATCCCGGCGGCAATGACGGCGCCGTGCTCGTCGCCATCGCCCGGGAAGAGATGCGTATGCAGCCGCTCAAAGAGCGGCTCGTCTATCCTGAGTGAAATAGGTGTTTTCATGCGTGCTTCCTCATCCACTCCAGCACTTTGGCGAGCTTCGTCGCGGCGGTGTCCACCGCCGGGTTGAGGCGGTTCGACCGGCGCGAGATCTGAACGACCGTTTCGCCAGGGCGTCCCGGCCAGGTTGTGGGGCCCGAGAACCCTTCGCCGAGGCCGCGCCCGTCTTTCCGCTTCAGCCCGACGCCAACGAAGTGCGGGTAGACATCTGCGTGCGGGTACTGGAACGTGATCAGGAAGCCGACCCACCCGCGCTCCGGTTCATACTGCGCGCCGAAATCTGGGTCTCCGACGACGGCGTACGCCCCACCCTGCGGCTCGGGCGTAACCTCGACGCGGCAACCCGTGAAGGCCGCCCTGATCTCTTCGATTGCTTGCTCTACTTCGGGCGTCATCACATCCGTCCCCCTCATGAGTTATCGTCCGGCGCGACGGCGCGGAACTTCTGGTTCGGGTGGAGCGTGACTTCCTCGCCGTCGCCAACGGGCTTGAGCGGGCTGTTGCCCTTCTCCTCGAAAAGGGCGAAGTCCGACTGGATGGGGACGCCCTGGTTGACGGCCGTGGTCTTGATTTCGAGGCCCGTCGCCTTGTGCTGGCTGAAAATCACGGACCTGTTGTTTATGGTGACGGTGGTGCTCACGGGCTTCTTCGACTGCCCCTGCGCGTTGGTTTCTACTTCTGCTGACATCTGATGGACTCCTTAACTGACAAAATGCCTCGGTCATTTACCGAGTATGAGTCAATTCTACACCGTGAGCGCTTGTTTTGTCAAGCGCCAGCAAGCACCAAGTGGCTCTAATATGCTTTTTTATGCCTTAACCCCGATATGTTGTATCATTTTGCTTGTTTCCGCAAGCAGGTACGCTAATTGCTTGACATATCAAGCAGGGCGTAGTAAAAAACTTGCCCTTACTTGAAAGGAGAAATTTATGACCTCTACGAAGGTCGGAGAGATGTTGCGCCGTCTGCGCATGGAGAAGGGTGTAAGCCTTAGGACTGTGGAAAAGGAGACTGGCGTCAGCAATGCTTACCTCTCACAGCTCGAGAGCGGTAAGGCAGAACAGCCGTCGCCGCACATTTTACATAAGCTGGCGGGCTATTACGGAGTACACTATAGTCGCCTGATGGAGGCGGCCGGGCACCTCAAATCGGAAGACGAGAAGGCAGCCGGCGGGGTCAGTCCCATCCAGGCAGCACTGATGGAGGAGGGGCTAAATCAGCAGGAGCAGCAGATGGT
>DASQYE010000547.1:0-3634 GCA_035639355.1 Pyrinomonadaceae bacterium | reverse complement strand
CGACCGCAGCGCCGTAGTCGCCGCCTTCCTGGGCCAACGACGCACAGGAGGCTACGGTGTAGAGATCACTCGCGCGGCGGACGGCACGGTGCGCGTCGCCGAAAAAACGCCGCCCAAAGGTTCTATGACCACGCAAGTGCTGACGACGCCGTATGAGATCGTCTCCCTCCCCGTTGAGGATGAGACTCCCCTGAAGCTGGATGTGGATAAGGCTTGGCGAGAGGGCGCTCGTCCCTACAAAGTAACGTCGGGAGAGTTCACGATGTCGGGCGGGTTCGCCGGGCGCAGCGAGAATTTTCGGCTCGAAGGCAATCTGATGGTCATGCGCCACGCCAATCTGGCCACGCTCGTCTTCGACCTCAAGAGCGCGGGCGGGACTAAAGCGCGTGAGTTGAAGGAAGCGGCGACCGGCGTTGTACGGGCGGGCGAAGAGGTGCGTCTGGCGCGCTTTAACGCCGGGTCGCTGGTCGAGCCGCCGGCCAACTTGCTCAGCGCAAAGGGACAGTTCAGCGATAACGAGAGCGGGCTGACGCTGGCCTTCGAGTCGCTACCATCCACTGTTGCCGACGGTTATCAGGGCACGGGACGATTGTCGGCGGTTGCCACAGGGCCCCCGCCTGCGAAGACTGCTCTGAGCGGTGAAGACGCAAGGTGAGCCGCGCGGATCGCGTCCCCGGATTCAGCCGAGCCGTAACAAGCCGCGCGTTCGATGCTCGAAGCCATTCTCTAGGGATTGCTGCGAGGAGCGGTTTGAGCCAGTTTGAGAGAGCCGCTTTGAGACTGACCGGTCACGCTTTGACCTCATCGCCGACGCGAATCACTCCATCCGTGAGAATCTGCGCGCGCAAGCCGCCGCGATGAGCCATGCCGCGAATAATCTCCCTGTGACCCGTCAGGCGTGCGAGGTGCGAACACGGCTCGCACAGCCGCAGTCCGCGCAGGCGCACGCCGCCGACCAGGAACTCTCGGCCCACAAGATCGTTCAGAGAGACGCCGCGCGTGACGACGTTGCGACGGCCATCGGCCGGATTCATCGCTATCCCCGAATTGCGCTCGAACTCCTCGACCGCCTCTATCTCGATCAGCGTCAATTCGCGGTCTGGCTCCTTCTTCCAGAACGTGCCAGTCCCTTTGAAATAGCGATCTCCCTCAAGCCCCTTTCCGACAACCGCGCGAGCCTCATCCACGGTCGTCATCGGCTTGCCCTTTGCCCCGGCCACACAGATTGATACCACAGAACCATTTGGCATAATCAAATTAAGGGATGAAGGATGAGGGATGAAAGAAGTGCTATTGAATCACAGATTCAATGAGCAGTTCACTCAAACTCTTTCATCCCTCATCCCTGCGGCCCTCATCCTTTCTTATTTGCGGGCGGCTGTGATCGCCTCGTCGAAAATCTCCAGGGCGACATCCACGTTCTCGCGCGTGAGGATGAGCGGCGGCGACCAGCGAATAGTGTTAGCGCCAGCGCCGAGTATAATCAGCCCGCGTTCATAGCAGGCGCGCTCGACGCGGTCGCGAAGCTCCGGGGCGGCTTTCATTGAGGCCCTATCTTCTACGAACTCGACGCCGATCATCATCCCCGGCCCGCGCACGTCGCCTATGCAGTCATGTTTACGCATCAGCGCGCGCAGGCCCTCTTTAAGATACGCGCCCACGTCCGCGCTATTCTTGACCAGCTCGCGTTCGAGCAGCTCTATGGTTTTGAGCGCGGCGGCGATGGCTACGGGGTTGCCGCCGAAAGTGGAGGCGTGCGCGCCCGGTTTCCAGTCCATCAGCTCAGCCCGCGCCACGCACGCCCCGATGGGCATGCCCGAACCGAGTCCCTTGGCGATGGTCACTATGTCGGGCTTCAAATCGTGGTGCTCGCAGGCGAACATTCGGCCTGTGCGGCCCATCCCCGATTGCACTTCGTCCACGATGAGCAGGATGCCATGTTCGTCGCAGATGCGGCGCAAGCCCTGCAAGAACTCCTTCGGGGCCGGGACGTAGCCGCCTTCTCCCTGCACGCACTCGATGACGATCCCGGCGACCTCCTCGGGCGGCGTCGTGGTCTTGAAAAGGCGATTCTCAATCCAGTCCAGACAGGCGCGGCTGACCGTTTCGGCGTCCGACTGTTCTCCCGTGAAGGGATGGCGGAACGCGTTCGGGTAGGGCACATGCACCACGTCGAGCGCCTGCCGCTTGAAGCCGCGACGCTGCGCCACCTTGGATGAAGTCAGCGAGAGCGAGCCGAGCGTGCGCCCGTGAAAGCTGTTGAAGAAGGCTATGAACTTTTCGCGCCCCGTGGCGTGCATGGCAAGCTTCAATGCCGTCTCGACGGCCTCCGTCCCGCTGTTGGCGAAGTGCGTGCGCGTCGGCGAGGGGACGGGCACGATCTCGTCCAGCTTGCGCGCCAGCTCCGGCATGTGTCGATAGTAATAGTCCGTGCCGCACATGTGTATCAGCCGCGCGGCCTGCTCCTGTATGGCGCGGACGACTTCCGGGTGACAGTGGCCCGTGGCACAGACGGCGACCCCGGCATTGCAATCCAAAAAGATGTTGCCGTCCACGTCTTCGACCCACACGCCCTCGGCGCGTTCGACGACCAACTCCCAGTCCGGGCGCGGATACGAAGGCGTGACATATTGCGCATCGGCCTTGACGATCTCTTTCCCCTTTGGCCCTGGTAGCGCGGTCTTTATCTCCGGCCTCTTCGGCGGCGCAATGGTAGACATAGTATTTCTCCCTTTTACGGTAAAGCAGTTTTATTGGCGGTGGAAAGATTGCGAGCTGATAAAGAGAGAGAGAAAGACTAATCCGCGAAGAGATTGGCGCGCGTGTCGAGCGGTCGAAAATGTGGGTTGTCCAGGTAAAACATAAAAAGCAGGTGTTAGATGTCAGATGCCGGATGCTGGTTCTATTCTTAGCTGACATCTAGCATCTATCATCTGATATCTGCTCTTGTCAACGTCTTTTCCAGCGCACGCCGTCCTTCTTGTCTTCGAGCATGATGCCGCGTCCGGCCAGGTGATCGCGTATCTCGTCGGCTCGCGCAAAATCGCGGCGGCGGCGAGCCTCCTGTCGCTCGTCTATCAGGCGCTGAATCTCCGCGTCGAGCATTTCCGGCTGCTCGTCCTGGAAAATATTCAGGACGCTGTTGAAGCGTTCGAGCAGGTCGAGCAATTCTCGCTTGTTATCTTCCAGGAGGGCGTGATCGCGTATCGCCGTGTTCACTTCGGGCGTCAGCTCGTGAATGGCCGCGAGCGCGACCGACGTGTTGAGGTCGTCGTCGAGACCCGCCTCGAACTTTGCGAGCGCTCGGCGGGCCGTCTCGCGCAACTGCTCGTTAAGCCCAGGCTCGACGCGCGCTTCGCGCAGGCGCGCGCGAAAGTCCTGCAAGCGCTCGACTATGGTTTCCGAGGCGCGCAGGGCTTCGAGCGTGAAGTTGAGCTGTTTGCGATAGGGCACGCTCAAAAGGAAATAGCGTATGGCGAGCGGGGAGAATCCTTTCGCGACCAGGTCGCGGAAGGTGTAGTAGTTGCCCTTGGACTTGGACATTGATTCGCCTTCAACCTTGAGGTGCTCTGCGTGCAGCCAGTAGCGCACGAACTCCTTTCCGGTCGCGCCCTCGCTTTGCGCAATCTCGTTC
>DASQYE010000546.1:0-2269 GCA_035639355.1 Pyrinomonadaceae bacterium | reverse complement strand
AACTCATCGACCTCGTTGTCAACGCTCACGTCGCCCGAGGCAGTCACGTCAACATTGACGGGCGTCGTCCCGCTCTGCGAGCTGACCATCGAGAAGGAGGCTGTGCAGGAGGCCATGCGCCCGCGCCAATCGAAGGTGATCCCCGCCGGCGCAAGGCTCAGAAGTGTGACCCCTTCTTGAAAGTCAAAGTTGCGGGTGGTGGGGTTGCCGGAGCCGTCGAAGTCCATCGTGACGCGGTAGGTGTTGGAATCCAGAAAATCTACTTTCGTCGGACTGGCCGACGTGACATGGCGGCGCACGGCGTCAATACGCGCTTTCTCCACGTAGGCTGCGAACTGGCGAGCAGAGCCTGCGAGACGCATGTTGGCGCGCGCCGAAGAGATACCCATAAGGGCGAACGTTCCGATGACCATCGTCACCGCGACCGTGACCATCATTTGCAACAGACTGAAACCGCCTTCGCGGCCTGACCGCTCGGACGCTTCCAGCCGGTTGACCCTAAGACGCTGCTTGCTCATCCTCTGCCTCCAGACAAATCATGCGAACGAAACCGAGCACGGCCCCGTGAGAGACCTGCGCGTGTGATGCTTGAGCAATAGACATACCACGCCCTTTGACGCCTAAAAGCCCGCTAAAACAGTGGTCTACGCCAGCCCGTGCCGCTCGACTTGTCACCTTAGGTGACAAGCTGGGCAGACCGCTTCATAACGCTCGGAGGATGATTCTCGCCCCGCTTCCCCGACGCACCTACATTACATAGCTGTCACCAACGGAAACAATCAGAGGGAGTTTGAGCCGGTCAAAGGTTGGGCCGGTTATTGCGTTCGACGCTCGCAAAAGCGCGCTAAACATTGGGCCGGAGCATTCGCTTGAGGGGTTCGTCCCGTGGCGGCGCACTGTTTGCTGTAGCCGGTGGCGGCGCACTGCCGTTTAGTGCGCCCTTTCCGAAAGGGCCGTCAGCATGAGCGCGGCGCAAAATGGTCGGCAGGATTCGCTCTGAAGTGATTGTCGTGCGGTGACTCTCACGAGAGCGAGCGATCATACGGCCTTTCGCTCAAGCAGGCACGAGATCGTCCTCGCGCGCGCGGTGCCGCACGCCGCGCGCGTTGGGGACGAAAAAGCGCCCCGGCGACTCTCAGGCCGTCGGGGCGCGTCTCTATAATCAAGGCAAAAGTAAAAAGGCAAAGGGCAAAAGTAAAGAATGGTGACGGGATTTTCTTACTTTTACCTTTTGCCTTTTATCTACTGCGCCGGCTCGTACTCGTCTTTGCGTTCCTGCATCGCCGAGTCCTGTTTGGTATCGGCAAGGCGCATCGCCAATGTAAGCGGGCGATAATCAAAGGGCGCTGGGCCGCCGCGCAGGCTTTGCATCTGCCAGACGAGCGCATCCTGATTTTCGCGGAAACGCATAACATTGCCGCGCTGGTTGAAGATCACGAACAGAAGAGTTTCGCCCGCGCGCGTGCGCATCTGGCCGACGAGCGCGCTCGCCCCGCCGTCCGTTCTGATGAGCGTGCCGGTTTTGGCTATCACGCTGCCGCGCGACGGGCCGTAGGTATAACGCTTTTGCAGTGTGCCGGGATCGATACCGGCGACCGGCATGATGTCCGACGGTGAAAGATTGTGCTTCGCCAGGGCGTCGCGCAGGGCGCGAAATATCTTCATCATCGCGCGCGGCGTCACACGATTGACGCCCAGACCGCTCGTCGATGCGAGTTGGACTTCGGCCGGGCTGAGGCCCACTTCGCTGATGAGAAAACGGCGCACCCCTTCGGGCCCACCCATGGTATCGCCTATGCGCTCGGCCATGAAATTATTTGAATAGCAGAGCAGGACTTTCAGCACGTCAACCAGCCTGCTCGAACGATGAACGAGCAGCATCCTGGCATTGGGCGGGACGGAATCGACATAGACCGCGCCCTGTACGGCCACGCTTGGCGCACTCTGAAGACCGTCTCTATCCCCCAGGGCAAAGCGCTCGTTATTCCAGGCGCTCACGGCCGCCGCCGGCCGCCTCGTCGCATCCAGCGTATCGTAAAGCATGTCGCCCGAATGCTGCGCAGACCAGTCAAAGTTCATGGTAAAGCGCGGCGCGACGACCAGGTCGCCCGTCACATTGCGAATGCCTGCGCGGTTCAGCTCGCGCGCCAGCATCACAGCATGTTCATAGTGGAACGAGGGATCGCGCCCCGAAATGATTAGATCGCCGTTGATCGTGCCGGTCGCACGGTCAAAAGTGCCTGTCGCCCATACTCCGGTAGAGAAGCGA
>DASQYE010000545.1:0-10619 GCA_035639355.1 Pyrinomonadaceae bacterium | reverse complement strand
GCAGGTAATCGTAGACCTCCGTCTGCGTACCCACGGTCGAGCGCGGATTGCGCGTCGAGTTCTTCTGGCGGATGGCGATGGCGGGCGCAATCCCGCGCACTTCGTCAACGTCCGGCTTGTCCATGCGCTCCAGGAACTGGCGCGCGTAAGCCGAAAGCGATTCGACGTAGCGACGCTGCCCCTCGGCATAGAGGGTGTCGAAGGCGAGCGAGGACTTTCCACTGCCGCTGACGCCCGTGACGACCGTCAGTTGCCCGACGGGGACGGAAAAAGAGATGTTCTTGAGATTGTTGACGCGCGCTCCGCGCACTTCGATGGCTTCTTCTGTCATGTCTTAAATGGTTGCGTGCATCGTATAGGAGAGAGTTTTACGACCGCCGCAAACCACACATCATAACTCTATTCGTCGCCAGCGCGAAGCGCCCAGCCACGCTTCGGGAATCGAGGAGGGATCGGGGCCGTCAACTTTTAATCAGAAGGCGGTGGGACGGCAGGCGGTTGGATAGTCGCGCGCCTTGAACGGTCGCGCTTGACGCACCCCGAGCGCGACCGCCCAGCGCCGGGGCGATTCTGGCCTGGGATAATCCGTGGCGTGGTGAGTGGCTGCGACACGGGCTACGGGCCGAAGGCGTAGAACTAGCACGCGCCGCGTCTCAAAGACCGTCCGAGCGGTGTGCCCGCTCAGATCATTATCCCGTAGGATTCCGTGAAGGCGGCCATCGCATAGCTGAGCGAGGCGTAACCGAAGCCCTCGTCTCCCCAGCCTTTGCCCCAGCTATTGCGCACGATGAAACGGTCTGGCGTGTAGCCGACGATACAGACGGCGTGGCCGCCGCGACCGGGCGGAAGATAAACGTCTAGTTTTCCCTTCGTTAACGTTGCCGCGTCCCAGGTCGAATCGATGCTCAGGCGGGTCATGATCGGCCCCTGTGTGGCGAGCCATGTGCGCCATTTGTCTACGTCCACGCTGAGGTTGAAGTAACTGTTGATCTTGAGCTGGGAGGCGATGGCGTAGAAGGTCTTGGCCGGGTTCGGATAGAGCTTGCCGGTCTTGAAGGGAAGCAGGGAATCGAACACGGCCCCGTATTTGCGAGCGATGTCCAGGGCTGCCTTGAGACTCGTGCCGTCATCTTCGATGAAGGTGGTCGGCTGCGTGATGAACTCGTCCGTCTCTTTGGCTGCCATCCAGATGAAACGCGGGGACAGCAGCTTGTCCTTGGGTATCCGATTCACCTGTACGAAGTGCCAGCGGAGCAGACCGTCGGCCGTGGCCCACCCGACGCACGAGCCTGTGGTCTTCTGGTCGTTGATCTTCCACCACTGAGCGCGCAAGTCCCTGGAGGCGGGCAGTGCCCCGGCCGCCGCTATCAAACCCGCGTCCGCTGCATTCTCAAAGCTCCAGTCCTTCTCCCTCTTCTGTGATGGAAGAACGTTGAGAACCCTCCCAGCGCTGCTGCCGCTCTCGGCAGAGCTTCCGCCCTTCTTGCTTCCACTCTTCTGTCCAACATTCATGGTCTGCTTAGGGTAACTGGGTTTCTTCGAGCTGCTTTTTCTGGTCGGCATGTGAGTTATCCTTTCCGGTTAGCTCCCACGCAAAGATTTTCGCAGGCGGGAGTGGGATTGAGATCGTCGAAGGCGGATGGAAAATACGCTTTTCCCGGCGTGATTACAAGAAAACTTCAGTGAGCAGAAATGCCGGCGACAGATGAATCAGTCCGTAGGCGCGCGCCTGGTCGTGCGAAGCCGTCAAGTACGCGCTCTCGAACGACCGCCCGTGTCCCCGCCCGCCGAGCTTTCACCAGCGCACGTCGTAGCGGACGAGTCCGGCACGCCATGAGCCTTCGCCGAGCACAAGGATCGGGCCATCCTGAAAGACCTTTGAAGAGGCCGGACGCCGCACGCGGTAGGTGCGCCCCTTTGACGTGCCCACGGAGAGCGTCACCTGTTCGAGCGCGACCGCCGCCACGGTCGCATCGCGCCAGTCTTTGCGGCAGCGCAGGATAAGACGCGCTCCCACGGGTAAGGCCGAGAGCACGAGCAAGGGCCGAGTCTCCGTTTGAGAAGAATCGAGGCCGCCGGGCAGAGAAGCAACGGTCTCTTCTGCACTGGACGGCCTCTCGATTGAAGCGCTCACGTTTAGGAGTCCTTATTAAACCTCCAGGGGTTCCTCGAAGGGAAGGTCTTGCTGCCTGGCCGAGCCATGTTTGCTGACGGCGTACATGCGCATCGCCGTCGATAGGATTATCAACGCGACGACGATCCAGATGATGGCCCAGAAGATGGCAGGAACGCCCGTCGCATTCGCCATGTTCACGGCGTCGGTCGGCACGCTCGTGCCGAAAGGCGACGAAAGAAAGAAGACAGTCTTCAAATCCGAGAGCGCATTCAGGACGCATTGGACGGCCAGGAAGCTCGTGAAGAAGCTGGCCGTGCGCGCGCTCGCATACCTGGCGACGGCGACCAGCCCGAGCGAGATCAGCACGCCCGCGACGAGCGTGAAAAGGCTCAGCCGTCCCCACAGCCCGTATGTCAGAGGCTTCCATAATCCGTAGACGGTGGTCAGCAGGAGGATGAGCGCCGCCGAAGCCAGCAGGACGATGCGCGCCGCCACGGCGCGACGTATCAGCACCAGCAGAAGCGCGCCGTAGGCCATAGCGCCCAGGTAGCCCGCGCTCGACACGAAAAGCTGCGAGACGAGCCCCCCCTCGGTCGTATAGGTCTCGCCGCTCGTGTTCATGGCCACGCTCAGGGAGGCGACAGAGTTGCCCGTCAGGAGCGCGGCGAGCGCGTGTCCGCCTTCGTGTATGAAGGTGACGAAGATGCGAAACGGGTAGGTCAGAATCTCTGCGTAGGGGATGAACCACAGCGCCAGTGTGATGGCGGTTGCGACGAGGAGAGTGCGAACCTGCGGTCGCGCGTCTCTGGAAATATTAAGCTTCATCTTGAAAAATCTCCGCTCTTGAAAAGCCTGTTGGTCTGGTCGAATCTGACGCTTACGGCTGCTCGTGCATTGTACCATCGGCTCCCGGCTCGAACAACGTTTTCGCCGGGCAACAATATCAACGCCTTTCGCCCTCGGTTTGTTCCGTCCGGCTGTAATCGCCCGACTTGCCGCCGCTCTTCTGTTCCAGCCGCAGATCCGTGATCGTGATCCCTTTATCCAGCGCCTTGCACATGTCGTAGACGGTCAGCGCGGCCACGGCCGCCGCCGTCAGCGCCTCCATCTCAACGCCCGTCTGCGCGCCCGTCGCTGCTTCGGCCTCCAGGTATACGCCCTCGTCACGAACTTCGGCGCGAACGTCTACGTGCGTGAGCGCGAGCGGGTGACAGAGCGGGATAAGGTCTGCTGTGCGTTTGGCGGCCATGATTCCGGCCAGCCGCGCCGTCTCCAGCGGATCGCCTTTCGGCGTTCGATGCTCGCGAACGGCTTTGAGGGTTTCCGGCGACATAAGGACGCGCACGGAGGCAAGCGCGCGCCGTGCCGTATGCTCTTTGGCGCTCGTATCGACCATCCTTACGCGCCCTTCTGCGTCCATGTGCGAGAGACGTTCCATAAATCTAAAGCCCAGTATGATGAAAGCCGTGTGCGGAAAGCAACTTCACAGAGAGGCACGCTCTGCCTGGACTTGGGGGAAAGCTCTTCAAACGTATGTCAGCTCTTTATTACGGCCGGTCGCGGGCGCGCGGGACGGAAGCGGGAATTCTCAAATTTCAAAACCTTCAAATCTCAAATCTCAAATTCCCGTTTCGGGATTGATCGCGCGCCCCTCTTTATCATGGCAGGCGTACGACGCGCACGATCGTTTCCTGATCGAGCGCGGGCACGCCTCGCGGTACGATGATGAGGGCGGTGGCCTCTGCGAAGGCTACGAAGTCGGACGAGCCGCCCCACTTCAAGGGCTCCGCGAGAAGACGGCCACGCTCGTCCGTCAGCAGTCGTGCGGGGAGATAGCTCTCGCGCTCGCCCGCGCCCTTAACGGTGCGCGCCAGCACGGCGCGTTCTTCCGTCATCCTAGCCTCGCGTGCGCCCTGCATGGCGCGCAGGGCCGTTCGCGCAAACAGATTGAAGGTCACGGAGACGGAGACAGGATTGCCAGGGAGACCGAATACCAGTGTTTGGCCCAGCCGCGCAAAGACCGTCGGCTTTCCGGGACGCAAAGCGACGCGCTCGAAAAAAATTTCCGCCCCGACGGCCCTTAGCGCCGCCTTCGTGAAATCGTAAACGCCCATCGAGACGCCGCCCGATAGAACCAGAGCGTCGGCGCGCGTCGCCGCTTCAAGTATTGCGCGTTCCAATAGCTGCGGGTCATCGCCCGCCAGGGGCAATCGCAAGACGCGCGCCCCGGCCGCTTCCGCATAAGCGCCAAGCGAGTAGCTGTTGGAATCACGAATCTGATCGATGCCCGGTTTTTCAGAGACTTCGACCAGCTCCGTCCCGGTCGCCAGCACCGCGACGCGAGGGCGACCTCCGACCGCGACCTTCGCATATCCGAACGAGGCCAGCGCCGCCATACGCGCCGCGTTGATAGCGTCGCCGGCCCTGAGCACCGTCTCGCCCAGATGAATCTCGCTCGCCCTCTCGACTATGAATTGTCCGGGCTGCGTCGCCTCTTCGATCAGGACCAGCCTCGTCCCGCCGTCCTCCTCCGACTCGCGCGTGACCTCGACCTTCTGCACGCTGTCCGCGCCCGAGGGCACGGGCGCGCCCGTCATAATCCTGATGGCCTCGCCCTCGCCCATAGTCCTGTGCCAACCGCGTCCCGCCGCCGATTCACCAACCACGCGCAAAGTCACGGGCGCGCCTGCCACATCAACGGCACGCACGGCGTAGCCGTCCATCTGCGCGCGATTAAACGGCGGCAGATCGGAATCGGCGACTACGTCTTCGGCCAGGACGCGTCCCACCGCGTCCTCAAGCCCGACTGTCTCGACGGGCAAGCGCGGCGTCTGTTCCTCGACGATGCGGAGAGCTTCTTGAACGGAAAGCATTTCGACTTTGGATTTTAGACCGGCAAACGAGAACGCCTCGAACATCAAGCCGACTCGGTCTTTCCCACGCGGCTATTCTGGCCGTCCAGCACCGCCTCTTTTATCCTGAAAGCGAAGCGGGGGCGGCACGAGCGGCCTATGGCTCTGGATTATACACGGGGCTTTGGCCGAGTTCAGCGCTTCGACCGGGCGAAAGCTACCGGGCGGGCGGCTCGAACGTAGAGACATTCGCCACGCGCACCCACTTACCCTCACGCTTCTCGTACGTCATGATCCCGGCATAGACGAACCTTTCCTCACGCTCAACTCCGGCAGCATCCTTCTGCACCCGTCGCACCCTGACGCGGGTAATCATCCACGCCATACTCCCATCCCTGGATACGCGTATGACGGGTTCCTCCACGTCATCCCACTCGTAGTACTTAGCCCCTCGGAAATAGTCCGCGAACTGCTTTCGCTCCTGCGCCTTATTCGTGCGGTGGATCTTGCCTTCGCTGACGGAGATGAACACCTCCGGCGAGTGCTCCTGCAATAGGTCAACGTTCGTCTTGAGATGAGCTTCGCGGTCGGCCTTATGCACGCGCAATAATTCGGCCTTCTCTTTATCCGTCTCCGCATTTGATTGGGCCCGTGCGAATATCGTCGTCGAGACGAAGAACAGTATAAGCATTAACCACTTCACAATGATTCCTCCTGATGGCCCTCTGGCGTATAACCCCCGGCCATACATCAGCCGCCTGATACGTACCCTTGGCAAATTACGTCGCGCCTTCGACAAAATCGCCGCCGTTTATGAATCGTGACAAACGGTTTCGCTAACGGGTATTCACTATAAAAGAAGTCGGCGACATGAAGATATACGAACGCCCTAAGTTTTACTCAAGCATTACAAGATTTACAGCTATTTACATGAACGTGTAGGCCGGGCCTGTCGAGCCGCGCCGACGCCCGAATTAACTCGGGCCGAGTACAGCCTGATCCTGAAGCAGCGCGCTTGGCCCTCTGCTTCGGCGCATTGGTGGGATGAGAACGGCTTATTTCCTATTGTATAATCACCGTCATGAATAAGCGTGCTAAAAAACGAATGAAGGAAGCGATAAAGAAAGAGATTGCGGAACGCACGGATAACCGTAAGGAACACGGCTCATCTTCTCCTTCTAAGAAATTGCCGGAGAGCCGTGGTTTTACGCAGAGGCCGGATAAGAAGCGAGGTTGATTGTTTGTAATTGACCCGCCTTCAAGCGACAGACCATCGAGCTAACGCCCGTTCAGTTGTCCCGCCATCCGGCTGCAAAACGGGCCACTCCCAACGAAGAAGACGCCAAAAACAGAAAAGACCAATCCGAAGACTGGTCTTTTGTGCCTGCACATGCGGGGCTTAATGGCGGAGCCGACGGGACTCTAGCCTTGCGACCTACGACGTGCGAGGACGAATCTTTGCGCTATGTGATTTAGGGAGTGGTCGAAGATTTCTTGGACGAGGGGCGTTTGCGCTCCGATGAGCGTGTGCCTCCGGCCTGTTCGTACTGTGAGGAGTCCGGGCCGTAAACAGCGCGAAAACCGCTGCGCGCACGCGTGACAATGCTTGCCATCTCGGATGTCTGCTCGTTCAGCTCGTTCGTCAGCGCCGTCAACTGCGTGCGTAAGCTCTCCACCTGATCGCGCTTTTGTCGCGCGTCTGTGATCCTGCTTTGAAGACCCGCGAGTGTGACTTCTCCCAGTGTGAAGGTCGGATTCTCCGCCCAGACGCGCGCGATCTGCTCGCTGTCTGCGATTACCGAATCGAAAGAGTATTTAGTCGGCATGAGGATGTATCTCCTATTTCTGAAAAAGGATTGGAAGGGAAGCTCAAAATTCTAACGAGGGGGCTTAAAACAGAAGGACACTCGTTAGAATTTCAAACGCATCGGAGAAAAGAAACAACCGGGGCACAAATGGCTTCAACGCGCCAGTTGGAATGTGAAGATGCCCCGTTAGAATCTTCAACCACGTTCCTGAAATGTTCAGGAGCACGGTTGGAAATTCAAACTACCTTCCTGAAATGTTAAGGAACGTGGTTGGAATTTCTAACCACCGGCCAGAACATGTCTCAGGTTTCCTGCAAGTCTCGGAATCTCGGTTGCCGAAACCGGTGAATCAACTTCCTCGTCAGCGAGGAACGAGAAGTAACGGCGCGTCATTATGCCACCAATTGATCTCGTATGGGCAGAAATAATTTGGGGCGCGACATTCTCTCTCCGTAGCTAACCTGTCGTGTGAGTTTACGGGGTGACGCGGCCGCCATCAAGCCGGTATGGTTTTCCAGCATGCACCTCGGATTTGGCGAAATTCTCTTGATATATAAGGCTTGACATGTCAAACGAACAGGCGTATATAACTTGGGCCTTACGGTTTGCTCTTTACCACCAGGCCAGCTTATCATTCTCTAAGTGCGGCCGGCTTCTTCCAACCGGGACTCAACGCGACTGAGAAGTTGGATGTGATCTCTCTCACGGTAACTTGTATCACACAACTTAGCACCCATGCTTCTTAAAACTCGACCTTTTCACCATCAGGAGAAATACAAATGCATAGACGCAAGATAACTCTATGTCTGCATGCGATCGCAGTCTTTGCAGCGATTGCGATCATCATGGCCGCCCTACGCCCGCAAGACCGCGCCCAGGCATTGTCAGACAATAATAGTTATTTCCCCACCACAGAGTCTACAGCCACGAAACCCCTTGACGTGAAGAGGAGAGCCAAGGGCAAGCGTTACAAGATACAGCCGTCGCCCATTGTGGAGGCCCCGTCGGATCAGAGACCTCTACCCATAATCTCTCACTGGTGGCGAGGACTCTCGGCGCTGCCGGTTGAGCAAAGCGATGCCATCATCAAAGGAGAAGTCACAGACGCGCAAGCCTATCTCTCTGAGGATAAGACCGGCATCTATTCCGAATTCACCTTCAAGGTCTGCGAAGTGTTCAAGGGCTACAACTACTTGGCCGGCCCCGGCCAGGAGATAATTGCCGACCGCCTTGGCGGCGCAGTCCGATTTCCCTCCGGAAAGTCGCAGCACTACACCATAGACGGACAAGGTATGCCTCGCCCCGGCCGTCAATATGTACTCTTCCTCAGACGGAATACGGAGGATGAAGATTTCTACATTGTCACTGGATACGAGCTGCGTTCAGGCAGCGTCAATCCGCTTGATGAGTATGCATCCGGCGACTCCACCCAGTTGCCGTTTGCGGTCTTTAAGAATGCCGAAGAAGGCGCATTCCTAATCGCATTACGAGATGCTTTAGTGAACCCCACAAAGACCCAGTAGACAGAGGACAAAATAATGAAGCTATTCGGACTCCCCTCATCGCTTTCCTTAGCTCTCTTCTTCCTCGCATCTCTTCTCTTACTCTCCCAGATCATCGGGCCGGCCACCGCTCAAACAAGCTGCAACGTTCCCAAAGACGACAAGTCAAGGAGCTGGGCTCCGGACCAAAACATAACGGTAAATATCGACCCCAAATTTACCACTGCGCAGAGAGCCGCTATTAAGGCCGCTTTCGATAATTGGAGCAACGCCAGTCTGGCGAACGGTTCCGATGTGCGTTTCGTCGGCTTTACCTATAGTTCACCTGCCCCCTCCCCACAACCCCAGGGTACTTATCAAGTAACGAGTGCTACGCCATTCACTGACGCCCGCGCTCAAGGGGAGACGGGAGGCGGCTACATTACACGGCGGGTAACCGCTTTCACTAACGTGAATCCAGGGGTAACTAATTCCACCGCACTAACACAAGTAATGGCGCACGAGATAGGCCATACATTTGCTCTTAAGGATTGTACGACTTGTTCCGCCGGGTCATCGGTCATGACTTTACCGGCTTGTCCCAGTCTTCCCTGCAATTTAAACGACACCACCAACGGAAGCACTAAACCCACTACTTGCGATAACCAGGCAGTTATGCAAGCCGGCCAGTACGGAGAAAGTCTCAGCGATGGCTGCATGACAGGGGCGAGGGAGGAATGCCTTTCGCGTGGCGCAGGCTGGAGCTGGGACAGAACCGAATGCTTTTGTGATTACACTCCGCCCATCTCGCCCGTCCTGATTGATGTCTCGGGCGACCACTTCCAGATGACCGACGCCGCTAATGGCGTCCACTTCGACCTCAACAACGACGGCACAAGCGAAAGACTCTCCTGGACGGCTACAGGCTCAGACGACGCCTGGCTTGCTCTTGACCGTAACGCTAACGGCACAATAGACAATGGCGCGGAACTGTTCGGCAATTTCACTCAACAGCCGGCCTCGGCCACACCCAACGGCTTCCTCGCCCTGGCCGAGTTTGACAAGGCGGAGAACGGCGGCAACGCTGACGCTGTGATTGACGGCGATGACACCATCTTCTTCTCGTTGCGACTGTGGCAGGACGCGAACCACGACGGCATCTCGGAGGCGGCGGAGCTACACACTTTGCCGCAGTTGGGGATAGTCGGTATCGAATGCGATTACAGAGAGTCTAAGCGAGTGGACGAGTACGGCAATGAGTTCCGCTATCGAGCAAAGGTTAAGGGTGCGGACGGAGCGCAAGCGGGCCGCTGGGCTTATGACGTGTTCCTGTCTACAGCCCCCTGAGAATTATCCGACAAGCTGAAAAGAAGACCGCCTGGAAATCATCACAGACCTCCAGGCGGTGTTGCGAAGTGGGATACGCCCTCCGCGAAAACGCCAACAGCCGCCCCGAAGGACGGCTGCATGCGTTGCGTTTGCCACATAAAAGTGGCGGAGCCGACGGGACTCGAACCCGCGACCTCCGACGTGACAGGCCAAAGTCTTTGCCCCGTTTATCAACCCGATATGGTAGTTCTTCAGGCAGCCTCAAGTGATCCGATATTCTATGCGCACCACAACAACATAGATAGACCAGTGGAGGTATGATCTTATTATCCGGGCTCCGGGGCCCGCATGAACTACCCGTAGACGATGCTTGGCTCAGTCAGCGGTGGAGTTTCTATGATGTTGATCCGGTTCCTCCTGGCCAGAGTAAACCCTACAAGTGTGTGTCTATCTCGGTGAGAGACATGATGGATACAAAAAAATTCTAAGGTTATGTCTATAACAATATCAATCCTCCACTTGTGGATAGCTTCACCGCAGAGCGTATCGTAATACCTTCCGGACGAAGCGGCAGAAAAACGAACCCGACAACGAAGAAGATACACATTAGAGAATAAGGTTTACTTTATACGTGAGTTCTACCGTGTTGCAGCGACCATTTTTTATTCATTGATTTGAATAGTACGAATAACGTTCTGGAATGGGCCTTCGTAGTCCCGATATTGATCCTGCGGCGCAACAGTAAGCACATAAAACAGATCACCATTACGTAGCAATGTCGTATAAAGGGTCATAACCTCCGAGCTTTTCGACACAGGCGACTCTCCGGAAAAAATCATCATCAGCGCCTCACGTCCTGCAACGAGGCTTTTTTGAGACCCACTTTGCTGGTGTAGATAAGCCTTTAATTGAATGAGAGAATTGACGAGGAGTTCGGATGCTTGTTGGAGGTTCTGGTTTTGTGATGATTGAACCCCGATCCTTATGCCATGTGTGAGAGCTAATTGCCCTTGATAGAAGATGTATCCGCCAT
>DASQYE010000544.1:0-6492 GCA_035639355.1 Pyrinomonadaceae bacterium | reverse complement strand
GACCGGCCTATTGATTGGTGTTCCTACTGCAACGTCTACTTTGCCGAAGTGGTAAATGCTTACGACGAGGCGGCGAAATAAACGCAGGCCCTCTGATTCCAGTAGCCGCGCGGTCTAGCTGAAGAATTGCCGGAGCGGATTCCTTGCGTTCGATCCTCATAAACCTGCGGCCATATTTATGCATGGCACGCATCCTCACTTCATCTCAAGCGTAAGGCCGACCCGCCGCCGCCTCACACGGGCACAGAGGGGATTGGCCCCCGCGCCCTGCAACCTGCGAAGGAAACTTCTTCATTACGGCTTCCGTCTCACCCGCATAGAGGGCCAGGAGGCCGTGCCAGTCTATTGAGGCTGTAGCTGTCTATTAACGGCAGGCTGTTGTTTCCTATAGGGGCGCGGCGCTTGTTATACTATACGCGCAATCGAAATGGCTATAAGTCGCGTGCGAGATTCCTTAAAATCTCTGAAGGAGACGATTAAAACCTGATGACCAAAGAGACTTTGCACAGGGACGTGGTAATCCTCGGATCGGGGCCGGCCGGACTGACGGCGGCCATTTACGCCGCCCGCGCAGACCTTCACCCGCTCGTGATCGAAGGGCCGCAGCCCGGCGGGCAGCTCATGATAACGACCGACGTAGAGAACTATCCGGGCTTTTCAAAAGGCATACAGGGCCCCGAGCTGATGGAGGAGTTTCGCCAGCAGGCCCAGCGCTTCGGCACAGAGTTTCTCACCACCTACATTGACCGCGTAGACCTCTCGAAGCGTCCCTTCACGCTCTACGGCAAGGAGAGCCAGGACAGCGAAGAGACCACGGTCACGATCAGGGCCGAGACCCTGATTATCTCGACCGGGGCATCTGCAAAGTGGCTGGGCATTCCGGGCGAAGCGCCCGCGCCCAACGGCCTGGGCGGCTACGGCGTCTCTGCCTGCGCGACCTGCGACGGATTCTTCTTCAAAGGCAAACAGATCGTAGTGGTCGGCGGCGGCGACACGGCTATGGAAGAGGCTACGTTTCTGACGCGCTACGCGACGCGCGTCACGGTCATTCATCGCCGCGAGAATTTGCGCGCCTCGAAGATCATGCAAGATAAGGCATTCAAGAACGAGAAGATAGATTTCCTTTGGAATACGACGGTTGAAGAAATCCTGGGCACGCCGGAAACCGGCGTGACGGGCGTTCGCTTGAAGAACAGGGAGACGGGCGAGGAGAGCGTCTTCCCCTGCGAAGGCGTCTTCATAGCCATCGGCCACAAGCCCAATACTGACCTCTTCAAGGGCCAGCTTGAGATGGACGAAGTCGGCTACCTGAAAACTTCCGGGCGCTCTATGGCGACCGGCATCCCGGGCGTCTTCGCCTGCGGCGATGCGCAGGATTCTTTCTACCGGCAGGCGGTCACGGCCGCGGGCACGGGTTGCATGGCTGCCATCGACGCCGAGCGATTCCTGGATCACCTGCCCGTTCCCGCCCCGACCGGCGAAGAGATAACCATGGAAGGCGAGCGCGTCACGGCCGACCATGAAAGCATCATCATGCCGGACGGCGAGGTCATCCCGAACAAACCAGAGGGCGACGCCGCGCACGGCGATTAAATCACACGGCCCCGAAAGGCCCACGCGAGAATAATCTTCTCCGCTTCTCTGGCCGAAAACTTTACCACCCGCCGTTAAAGTGATGAATGGCGGGTGGTTTCGTTTCCGTTGGCCCACTACGTTTGTGACACGTGGGCCAACCGCGCCGGAAAACCGTTGACTCGCTGCCGCTTTTAGCTTATCGTCCCGCTCCCTAAGAGAACGATCAAGGGTTGGCGCGTTCATCGAAAATCTGTGCTTGGCCCGCAAACTCCCTCGCTCAAGCTCACAAAGTTGTCGAGTGCGCTGCATAAGGGCGGCGGCGCTGGAATCTCGATGACTACAATCTAAGGAGACCAAATGAAATGACCAGAAGAATTATTAACCTCTCGACGCTCTTTGTGCTCACCGCATCATTGATGCTTCCAGTTTTCGTCACACGGGCGACGGTGGCGGCAGCGATGCCGCAAGCCTCCGTCATCACCACCAACACGGAAGTCCCCATAGAGTTCTTCAACGTAAATAGCTGCACGGGTGAAACGATAACGATCAACGGCACATCCCACGTCGTCTTTCATTCCACGGCCAGCTCCGGCGGCAACACCATTGACAAGCTTGAGATCAACTTCGCCCTTCAGGGCGTGGGCTCCGGCGGCACAAACTACGTCGTCAACGAAACAGTCTCATCGACGACCGCCAGCCACGAGAACGGCAGCTTCGTGTTCAATAGCGTGTCGCATTTGAACGTCATCTCTCAGGGGAGCACGGATAATCTGCTGGTAAAACTGGAATGGCATACGACCTTCAACTCTAACGGCGAGCTGACTTCCAGCAGGTTCGACTTTACGGTCGAGTGCCAGGGATAGAATCGACGCGGCCTTAGATGTTAAAAGCTACGGGAGGGTGATGTCCGGTGTGTATCGGGCATCACCCTCCCGGTTTTGTTTCAACTTCTGCCGCCGGGCGGTATGACTTTGATGACTGCGCGGCGCAGCGAGTGCTCGCCGCGCTTCTCCGTTTCCCAGTAATCCAGCTCGAAACTGTTTATCTCGTGCTGGATTACTTCCAGGCAGCGCAGGAGCACGAAGACGGCCTCTTCCGGCGTGGAGGGTTTGGCGGCGGCGATCATGTCGGCCAGGTATCTGCCGACGGCTGCCGATTCGTACCAGTGCCTGTTGACGTAGGCGTCCGCGACGCGCTCGAAGAACTCTCTGTCTTCCAGGAGCAGCGCGGCGTTCAGATAAAAGATGGTGCGCACGTCCTGCCTGGGCACTCCCGGATAGTCCTCGAATTGGTCGGCCATAATCAGGTCCAACTGGCTGTGTAGCGATTCATCCGGCTTAAGCTCCATCGCCCTGACTTGCGGATAGATGATCGAGTGGATGATGGCGTCGTAGACCATCGCCACGATGTAGCGCACGTGCGCCTGCTCTTTATCCGTTTTCCAGGAGGGCGGGTAGTTGAGTCTGATGACTGGAAATCCTTTCGAGTAGAGCTTTATGTGCACCAACTCGTGGACTATGGTCGCCTCGGTCGGGGGAACGTCCCTGTCCATGCGAATGCTCGGCGTGCCGTCCTGATCTACGGAAGAGAGCGCCGCGTAGTAGCTGTAGTCAAGGTTGGCATTGACCTCTGCGCGCACACGTTTGCCGTAATGTTTCTCCACCTCCGTTAGCAGCTCTACGGCCTGCGGGCGCAGCTCGACGCCGAACAGCTGACGCGTGGGCAGCGTTCTGCTGACTTCGGACGCTTCGCTCTGCGGGTTGCTACGGCAGGCCGGAAGCAATGTTGCGAGGAGGGGTAAGAGAAGAGCGAAGAAGAAGCTGTTTGACCGGCGCGACTTCAATGAGATTCCCCGCGAGCACTAATAACTTTAGTTTCTTTGCAAAGTGTGGATGGCTGATCCGTTTTGATAAAGACTGCGCACGCGCGCGCTCCCCTCGCTTCAAAGGAGCACGACCGGAACATCCTTTTCGCGTCGCGCCGGCGTGCTGCTCGCGTAACTTTCCGAGGCGCGCGGACAAGCCTGGCAAAAGGAGCCCGTGCGACGGCGACGATCCTCGCATTCGTTGCAGTCTAGCGTCTCGCCCAGCTTTCGCAAGGTGTCCAGAAGCGGAAACAGTAGATGACCGCGCTCGGTCAGTGCGTATTCGACATGCGGCGGACTACCGCCGTAGTCGCGTCGCTCGACGAGCGCGTCCCGTTCCATATCGCGCAGACGCCCTACGAGCGTGCGGCTGCTGATCGGGTGGAGCGCCTGAAGCAGCTCCGTCGTGCGTTTAGGGCCCTGGAAGAGGTCGCGCACCACCAGCATCGTCCACTTGTCGCCGACCAGTTGCAGCGCGCCCGCCACAGGGCACCCGTCACCTTCGCGTCGTCGCATGGAAAATCTCCTCTGCGTCAAGCTTGCGGAAGCTCTCTGGCCGCCCGGCCCAACCTTGACGGCGGCCGCCATCCCGACCTTGAATCTTTCAGGGCATCGGCTCGCCAAGCCGAGCGCTTCCGCTCTCGCGCCCTGACGGCCGAACGCTTGAGCGGCCCTAAGCTCAGACCGCGCTGACTGCCCTCGGAAAGCTTAGCACAAAGATGCGCCATTGCGACGGTGTAGTAAACTATTTTAAGATGACACCAGTATCGGATGCCCCTCGCGATAGGTTTTGCCCCGTGGCCAACTCTCTGTTTTGAGAAAGGTCTTTCCTCACCCAAGCGCACGCTCCGCTTTTTCAGGCGCTGATCGTCCGCTGAAAGGGTGCCCGACGCCGCCCGTAGCCTAGATGAAAATGGATTCGCACACGAGAGAGCACGAGAAGCGGCGCTCGGAGGACGAGCGCGGCGCGCAGAAGACGTTGCATGACGTGGCGGAACTGGCGCGCCGTTTGAACGCGGCGGCGACCGTCGCGGAGGCGTCCGAGATAGCCTTGCGCGGGCTCGCGCACGCGATCGGGGCCGAATGCCTGCGCCTGACGATCAACGTCGGGGAAGACCGCCAGCAGTTGCGCGCCCGCCTTGAGAGCAATGGCGAGTTTGAGAGCCTGGCCGAAGGCGAGACGGTGCGCGTCTCGCACACCATGCTTGAGCGCGCGGTGCAGACGGGCGCTCCCGTCTGTTTCAACAATGCCCCGCAGGAGCTGGTGAGCCGCGCGCTTTTGATCTCGCTCGTCTGCACGCCAGTCCAATCCATACTGTGCGCGCCGCTCGGCTTAGGCGAAAAGATAGAGGGCATCATCGTCGCAAGCACTCCGCAGGCGTCCCGTTACACCGAGGCGGATTGCGACACGGCGGCCGTGGTGGCAAACCTTCTGGCCGCGACGCTCAAGCGCATGGAGTTTTCCGAGAGCGTGAGCGTGAAGCGCCGGAGCGAGGAGGCGCGCGAGCGTGAAGAGGCGCTGGTCGAACGCTTGCACCGCGTGGCGCAGGCCTCCCCCGACCTTGACCAGATCATTCAGCAGACCATAGACGAGTTAGCCCAGGCCCTTCCCGCCAGCTTCGTTCTGCTGAGGCCCGTCTCTTTCGGTCGCCCGGAGCCCACGGTGCGCGCCTGGACGCCGAATAGTGATCGCCCTCCGCTCGAAGTCCATGCGCCCGTGGCGCGCCTGGAGCGTCCCGTTTATACGGAGCAGCGCCCGGTCTTCGTCGAAGACCTGCGGGCCGTGCGGGCCGCAAACTCCGATCTTGGCCCACTCATGGAACGTCTCGGCGCGCGTTCGATGTACGTTGCGCCCGTAGTCTACGGCGGGCAGGTGCTGGCGTCGCTCGGTCTCGTGGAATCCGACGCGCAGAGACAGTGGACGCGCGCCGAGCAATCGGTGCTGGCGCGCGTGGCAGAGACGATCGGGCCGCTCATCCTGAATGCGCAATTGCATGGACGGCTGCGCTCCTACATCGAAGACCTGCTGATGCTGCTCAGGCTTGCGTGTGACGTGACGGGAGAGGCCGAGCTTGATCGTTGCCTGCGGGCCGTTCTGGATTCCTGGTCGAAGATCGCCGGGACGGACGCGGCGGCCATACTGCGATGGGACGAGGAGGCGAAGCTGCTCCGGCTGGCGGCCACAAGGCATCTGCCGACGGGCATCCTGGAACGCTACACGCAGGGCGTGCCGTTGACCGATCCGGTCTGCGGGCTGGCGGCGTCGCGCCGTGTCGCCGTCGTCGCAGACCTGGCGAGCGAGCCGCGCTTCGCCAGCCTCTACACGGCGGCGCGCTGGTCGGGCCTGCGCGGCGTTTGGGCGACGCCGCTTATGGGCCACAGCAACAAGCTGCTCGGGATGCTCATCACCTTCTCGCGCGTCGTGACGGAAGTCGGGGCGGACGAGCAGCGACTGGCAGACCTTTTCGCGCGTCCCATCACGGTCGCGCTTCAGAATCTGGAGTGGAGTCGCGAAGTGCGCGTCCTGGCCCAATCCACCAAACAGCTCGAAGACGACCTGCGCCAATCCGAGCGACACAAAACGGAGTTTATGTCCATCATCTCTCACGAGCTGCGCACGCCCCTGAACGCGATCATCGGTTACGCGCAAATGCTCAAGGAGGGTTTCTCGGGCGCGCTCAACGAGGCGCAGGCGAGCGACGTGCAAACCATCTCGGATGCGGCCGACCGCCTGCTGAGCATGGTCGAGGATACGCTCGACCTGGCGCGCATCGACGCCGAGCGCTTCCCGGTCTATATGGACACCATCGCCTTTGAAGAGGTCGTCAAACGAGCGATCGGAAGCGTGCGCGCCATCGCGGACAAGAAGGGGCTCAACATACAGATGAGCATCTCGGAAGATTTGCCCGTCGTGCGCACCGACCCGGAGCGCGTTCGACAGGTCTTGATGAACCTGCTGTCGAACGCCGTCAAGTTTACTGAATCCGGCTCAGTCCACGTCCACATCTTGCCGGGCGACCAGGGCAACGTGCAGATCAACGTGATGGACACCG